>NZ_BAAGDE010000031.1:33997-69013 GCF_054660795.1 Mycobacterium sp. MUNTM1 | reverse complement strand
CCCGGGGGAGGCGCGGGGGCACCGGA
This sequence comes from Mycobacterium sp. MUNTM1, assembly GCF_054660795.1. Classification (NCBI taxonomy): domain Bacteria; kingdom Bacillati; phylum Actinomycetota; class Actinomycetes; order Mycobacteriales; family Mycobacteriaceae; genus Mycobacterium; species Mycobacterium sp. MUNTM1. Next base: position 68,987 of record NZ_BAAGDE010000031.1, on the reverse strand, counting down.
AGTCGGAGCCGTCGGCGACTTCCCCAGGGCCAGCAGCATTTCGGCGGTGTGCCGCGACAGCTGCCAACCGCCCTGGAAGGGGGTGAACTCCATCGGGAAGGTGAAGTTGGCGTTGTTCGCCTGGGCGGTATGCACGGCGATGGCGGCCTTCACGTTCGACGGGTTCTTGTCCGACCACGCGATGTCGTTCGCGTTGAAGGTCATGGGCAGATATCCGTTGTCGCGCAGGGCGTTGGTGAACTTGTCCAGGGAGGCCGCGCTCTCCGGCGTCGCGCCTTCCACCAGATTCACCTTGCTGGTGCCCGGAACGTTCGGGTCGGTGAGTCGGGCGAGAACGTCGGTGAGCGCTTCGGGGGGCGGCAGGGGAGCCGTGACCGGCGCAGCAACCTGGCTCGACGGGGCCGGCGGTAGCGAAGAGGCGGTCGAAGGTGCACTCTTCGGGTGCGGCGACGAACACGCGGCGAGCCCGACTGCCGCCGCGGCGGTGGCGGCGCTCAGCGTTACTAACAGTGGCCGGTGCATCCAGTCGGTCGGCCGGCTAGGCGGCTCTGGCCGCTTCGCGAAGGAAGGGTGTCGCTAAGGTCGGGCCGATGGGTGCAACTGAAGTCACACCGGGGGCGGGGGCTACGACGGCGACGCGGGTCGAGCCTGTGGCGAGGCTTTTTGCGGTCACGGCGGCCCTTTCGATCATCACGATTAGTGGCCGAGATTACCAGCGTGACGAAAATCTTAACTTTTCGTGGGTATTTGACTACGCACATCAATCGGCAATCGCCGGTAGCTTTGAAGTATCCGCCGCGCCAATTCGGTGTGGGAAAGGAGCGCAAGATGGGTAGCTCAGAGCGTTCTGACGCATTCGGAACCCCCCACGAATCAGACATGTCCATCGGCGACGAGGCCGAGTTGGAGCAACTACGCCGCGAGGCAGCGATGTTGCGCGAGCAACTCGAGCACGCCGCCGGCGCGCATGGCGGCGCCCGCTCCGCGCGCGACGTGCATCAGCTGGAAGCGCGCATCGACTCCCTTGCGTCGCGGAACTCCAAGTTGATGGAGACCCTCAAAGAGGCCCGCCAGCAACTGCTGGCGCTGCGTGAGGAAGTCGATCGGCTGGGGCAGCCGCCGAGCGGTTACGGCGTCCTGCTCGCCACCCACGAGGACGACACCGTCGACGTGTTCACCTCCGGTCGCAAGATGCGGCTGACCTGCTCGCCCAACATCGAAGTCCCGTTGCTGCGCAAGGGTCAGACGGTGCGCCTCAACGAGGCCCTCACCGTCGTCGAGGCCGGCACGTACGAATCGGTCGGCGAGATTTCCACGCTGCGCGAACTGCTGGCCGACGGGCACCGTGCCCTCGTCGTCGGACACGCGGACGAGGAACGCATCGTGTGGCTCGCCGAGCCGCTGGTCGCCGAGAACCTGCCCGAAGGGCATCCCGACGCGCTCAACGACGACACCCGCCCGCGCAAGCTGCGGCCCGGCGACTCGTTGTTGGTCGACACCAAGGCCGGCTACGCCTTCGAGCGCATCCCCAAGGCCGAGGTCGAGGACCTGGTGCTGGAAGAGGTGCCCGATGTCAGCTACCTGGACATCGGTGGTTTGACTCGCCAGATCGAGCAGATCCGCGACGCCGTGGAGCTGCCGTTCCTGCACAAGGAGCTGTACCGCGAATACGCGCTGCGTCCGCCCAAAGGTGTGCTGCTCTATGGCCCGCCCGGGTGCGGTAAGACGCTGATCGCCAAGGCGGTGGCCAACTCGTTGGCCAAGAAGATGGCCGAGGTGCGCGGCGACGACGCCCGCGAAGCCAAGTCCTACTTCTTGAACATCAAGGGTCCCGAGCTGCTCAACAAGTTCGTCGGCGAGACCGAGCGGCACATCCGGCTGATCTTCCAGCGCGCCCGGGAAAAGGCGTCGGAAGGCACACCGGTGATCGTGTTTTTCGATGAGATGGACTCGATCTTCCGCACCCGCGGCACCGGGGTGTCCTCGGACGTCGAGACGACGGTGGTTCCCCAGCTGCTCAGCGAGATCGACGGTGTGGAGGGACTCGAGAACGTCATCGTGATCGGCGCCTCGAACCGTGAGGACATGATCGACCCCGCCATCCTGCGGCCGGGACGTCTGGACGTGAAGATCAAGATCGAGCGGCCGGATGCCGAAGCGGCGCAAGACATCTTCTCGAAGTACCTGGTCGAGTCGCTGCCGGTGCACGGCGACGATCTGGCCGAGTTCGACGGCGACCGGGCGGCATGCATCAAGGCGATGATCGAAAAGGTCGTCGACCGGATGTACGCCGAGATCGACGACAACAGGTTCCTGGAGGTCACCTACGCCAACGGTGACAAGGAAGTCATGTACTTCAAGGACTTCAACTCCGGGGCGATGATCCAAAACGTCGTCGACCGCGCGAAGAAGAACGCGATCAAGTCCGTGCTGGAGACCGGCCAACCCGGTCTGCGCATCCAGCACCTGCTGGACTCGATCGTCGACGAGTTCGCCGAGAACGAGGACCTGCCCAACACCACCAACCCCGATGACTGGGCGCGGATTTCGGGCAAGAAGGGCGAGCGGATCGTGTACATCCGCACCCTGGTCACGGGCAAGAGCTCGAGCGCTTCGCGGGCCATCGACACCGAATCCAACCTGGGGCAGTACCTGTAGGGCTCGGCGTGGCCGTCGGTCAGTCGGTCACCAGCGAATAGCTGTTCGTCAGGTTGTCCTGCAACACCTGGGCCGGCCGCTGCGTGGTGTCCACGCGCAATTCGTCGGCGAGCACGCGCGGTTGGTAGGCCCAGCCCGCCGGCAGGTCCAGACGATCGGCGAGTCCTGGCAGGTCCGCGCGCGACAGGGTGGCGTCGGTGACCTGGCTCCAGGTCTGCATGATCCAGTGCTGGTTGAGGGGGTCGATGAGTTCGTACACCTCTTGGCCGGCGTTGAAGACGAACACCGTGTGGCGGTTGACCGTGTTGGGGATGTAGGGCGCCGGGTTCATCGACGACAGCAAAACCGTGGCCTGCTGGATCATTTCGATCCCGCCAAAGGACTTCGTGATCTGCGGGCCCCGGGCCTCTTTTTCGATGGCGTTCATCAGCCAGTAGCGGGGGCCGTTGAGTAGGGCCGCGGCCGCTCCGTGTTCGGTGGCGATGGCGTGCGCGTCCAGCGCCGACCACAGCTCGTGGGGACAGTCGTTGAGCGGGAAGCTGTTGTACACCGTTGCTTGCGGGCCCGCCTCGCCCGGCGTGACGAGGAGTACCTCGCCGTAGCGCTTCCCGGACAGGTCGAGTGCGTGCTTACCGACGCTGTGGTCGGATCCAGGGGCGGACACAGGGTGAAGTTAGTCACTGGTGTCGGCGCCGTCAACAGGACGGACGATGGTCCCGGCCGTGCCGTGGTAGCGGTTGAGCGCCGCCAAAGCCGTGTGCAGGCCGTCGATCAGCGGGTCGAGGGACGTGGACGGGTTTGGCCGGTGGGTTCGCCGGTGGTGGCCTCATCGGAAGGGTTGCCGGACCGGCATTTTGCCGACATCGGGGGGCCCACTGAGAAGGCCCACCGCGCCCCGCCGCGCGGGCCGCTTCGTCGCCCGGCCTACGCTTAGGTCATGCAACGAATCATCGGGACGGAGGTCGAATACGGCATTTCATCGCCGTCGGACCCGACAGCCAACCCGATCCTCACGTCGACGCAGGCGGTTTTGGCGTATGCGGCCGCCGCGGGCATTCAGCGCGCCAAGCGCACCCGCTGGGACTACGAGGTGGAATCGCCGTTGCGGGACGCCCGCGGCTTCGACCTGAGCCGCTCGGCCGGGCCGCCGCCGGTGGTCGATGCTGACGAGGTCGGCGCGGCCAACATGATCCTGACCAACGGCGCCCGGCTCTACGTCGACCACGCGCACCCCGAATACTCCGCACCCGAGTGCACCGACCCGCTCGACGCGGTGATCTGGGACAAGGCCGGCGAGCGCGTGATGGAGGCCGCCGCCCGCCACGTCGCCAGCGTGCCCGGGGCCGCGAAATTGCAGCTCTACAAGAACAACGTCGACGGCAAGGGCGCCTCGTACGGATCGCACGAGAATTATCTGATGTCGCGGCAGACGCCGTTTTCGGCGATCATCGCCGGCCTGACCCCCTTCCTGGTGTCCCGGCAGGTGGTCACCGGTTCCGGGCGGGTCGGCATCGGGCCCTCCGGCGACGAGCCCGGGTTTCAGCTGTCCCAGCGCTCGGACTACATCGAGGTGGAGGTCGGCCTCGAGACCACGCTCAAGCGCGGCATCATCAACACCCGCGACGAACCACACGCCGACGCCGACCGGTATCGGCGGCTGCACGTCATCATCGGCGACGCCAACCTCGCCGAGACGTCGACGTATCTGAAGCTGGGCACCACCGCGCTGGTGCTGGACCTGATCGAGGAGGGTCCGGCGCACGGCATCGACCTGAGCGACCTGGCGCTGGCGCGGCCGGTGCACGCGGTGCACGCGATCAGCCGCGATCCGTCGCTGCGCACCGCCGTGGCCCTGGCCGACGGTCGCGAACTGACCGGGCTTGCGCTGCAACGGGTTTACCTCGATCGGGTGGCCAAACTGGTGGACAGCCGCGACCCCGACCCGCGTGCGTCCGACATCGTCGATACCTGGGCGCACGTGCTCGACCAGCTCGAGCGCGACCCGATGGAATGCGCCGAAATCCTGGACTGGCCGGCCAAGCTGCGCCTGCTCGAAGGGTTCCGGCAGCGCGAAAACCTGAGCTGGTCGGCGCCGCGGCTGCACCTGGTCGACCTGCAATACTCCGACGTCCGGCTGGACAAGGGCCTGTACAACCGGCTCGTCGCGCGCGGCTCGATGAAGCGCCTGGTGACCGAGCACCAGGTGCTCGAGGCGGTGGACAAACCGCCGACGGATACCCGCGCGTACTTTCGCGGTGAATGCCTGCGCAGGTTCGGCGCCGACATCGCCGCGGCCAGCTGGGACTCGGTGATTTTCGATCTCGGTGGTGATTCGCTGGTCCGCATTCCGACGCTGGAGCCGCTGCGCGGCAGCAAGGCGCACGTCGGGGCGCTGCTGGACTCGGTGGACAGCGCCGCCGAACTGGTGGAACAACTCACCAGCTAGGTGCCGGTTCACCGCGGGAACGTCGGGGTTGACCGGTAGGCTAGGAAAGACCAACGGGCAGTGTGGCTTGATCGGTGAATAAGCCATTCAACGGGCCCACACAACGCAGGAGGCGGCGATGGCTCAGGAGCAGACCAAGCGTGGCGGTGGTGGCGACGACGAAGACGATGTCGCCAGCAGCACCGCCGCGGGCCAAGAACGCCGAGAGAAACTAGCCGAGGACACCGACGATCTGCTCGACGAGATCGACGACGTGCTCGAGGAGAACGCTGAGGACTTCGTTCGCGCGTATGTCCAAAAGGGCGGACAGTGACCTGGCCTTTCTCTAATCGCCTGTCCACCAATTCCGCACTCCCCGGCTCCGCTTTCTCAAGGGACCCCGCTATCGACCTCTCGTCATTTGCTGATCTGCTGCGACGTCAGGCGCCGGAATTGCTGCCGGCGAGCCTGTCCGGCACGCAATCGGACGCCGCTGCGGGGCAGCTGCCGCACGGCACCACCATCGTCGCGCTGAAATATCCCGGCGGCGTCGTGCTCGCCGGTGACCGGCGTTCGACGCAGGGCAACATGATCGCCGGGCGTGACGTCAAGAAGGTGTACATCACCGACGACTACACCGCCACCGGCATCGCCGGCACCGCCGCCATCGCCGTCGAATTCGCCCGCCTCTATGCGGTGGAACTCGAGCACTACGAAAAGCTCGAAGGCGTGCCACTCACGTTCGCCGGCAAGGTGAACCGGTTGGCGATCATGGTGCGCGGCAACCTGGCGGCGGCGATGCAGGGTCTGATCGCGTTGCCGTTGCTGGTGGGCTACGACATCGATGCGGCCGATCCCGAGGGCGCCGGCCGCATCGTGTCTTTCGACGCCGCCGGCGGCTGGAACCTGGAAGAGGAGGGCTACCAGTCGGTAGGGTCGGGCTCGATTTTCGCCAAGTCGTCGATGAAGAAGTTGTACTCGCAGGTCACCGACGCCGATTCCGCGGTGCGGGTCGCGATCGAGGCGCTCTACGACGCCGCCGATGACGATTCCGCCACCGGCGGCCCGGATCTGGTGCGCGGCATCTATCCCACCGCGGTCACCATCGGTGCCGAGGGGGCGCTGGAAGTGCCGGCGGCACGCATCGCCGAATTGGCCCGCGAAGTGATCCAAAGCCGTTCGCGTGCTGACACTTTCGGTCCCGATGGTGGTGAGAAGTGAGCTTCCCGTATTTCATCTCGCCGGAGCAGGCGATGCGCGAGCGCAGCGAGCTTGCGCGCAAAGGCATCGCCCGGGGCAAGAGCGTGGTCGCCCTGGTCTACGCCGGCGGTGTGCTCTTCGTCGCGGAGAACCCGTCCCGGTCGTTGCAGAAGATCAGCGAACTCTACGACCGCGTCGGCTTCGCGGCGGCCGGTAAGTTCAACGAATTCGACAACTTGCGCCGCGGCGGAATCCAATTCGCCGACACTCGCGGCTACGCCTACGACCGTCGCGACGTTACGGGCCGTCAGCTGGCCAACGTTTACGCGCAGACGCTGGGCACCATCTTCACCGAGCAGGCCAAGCCCTACGAGGTGGAGTTGTGCGTCGCCGAGGTCGCGCACTACGGCGAGACCAAACCGCCTGAGCTGTACCGGATTACCTATGACGGATCGATCGCCGACGAGCCGCATTTCGTGGTGATGGGCGGTACCACCGAACCGATCACCACGGCGCTCAAGGACTCGTACGCGGAGAACGCCGACCTCCGCGAGGCCACGCGCATCGCCGTGAAAGCGCTGCGGGCCGGCAGCGAGGCCTCCAACGGCGACCAATCCACCCTCGAGGTGGGCAGCCTGGAAGTCGCCATCCTGGACGTCAACCGGCCGCGGCGGGCGTTCCGGCGGATCAATCGCGCCACCCTGGAGAATTTGCTGCGCGAGCTGGATTCCGACGGCTCGGGGGGCAACGGTGAACCGTCCGACACCGACGGCGACTCCTCCGACTAGACACAACTTGCCTTGAGCGGCGCCGCACACTCGTCGGTGCTGATGTGTCTGGTGGTGCGCTAGGTGCCGGTGAGCTAGCTGGTTGCCGGGGCGTCGGTGCGGGCGGACACGTGGTTCACCGCGACCCGCGCGGCCAGCCACGGGTCGACGGAAAACTTGGCCGAACTGATACGCGCGGCTTGCTCACCGTCCCGGTCGGACAGCAAGTACCCTCGATTACGTGCAGCGACGAATCATGGGCATCGAGACCGAGTTCGGCGTGACGTGCACGTTTCATGGCCACCGCCGGCTCAGCCCGGATGAGGTCGCCCGCTACCTGTTCCGTCGCGTCGTGTCCTGGGGCCGCAGCTCCAACGTCTTCCTACGGAACGGCGCCCGGCTGTATCTCGACGTGGGTAGCCATCCCGAGTACGCCACCGCCGAGTGCGACAGCCTGGTGCAGTTGGTCACCCACGACCGCGCCGGGGAGTGGGTGCTGGAAGACCTGCTGGTCGACGCCGAGCAGCGGCTCGCCGACGAGGGCATCGGCGGGGATATCTACCTGTTCAAGAACAACACCGATTCGGCGGGCAACTCCTACGGGTGCCACGAGAACTACTTGATCGTGCGGGCCGGCGAGTTCTCCCGGATCTCCGATGTGCTGTTGCCGTTCCTGGTCACCCGCCAGCTGATCTGCGGGGCCGGCAAGGTGCTGCAGACCCCCAAGGCAGCGACGTTCTGCCTTTCCCAACGCGCCGAGCACATTTGGGAGGGCGTCTCCTCGGCCACCACCCGCAGCCGGCCGATCATCAACACCCGTGACGAGCCGCACGCCGACGCCGAGAAGTACCGGCGCCTGCACGTGATCGTCGGCGACTCCAACATGTGCGAGACCACCACCATGCTCAAGGTGGGCACGGCCGCGCTGGTGCTGGAGATGATCGAGGCCGGCGTCCCGTTCCGCGACTTCTCGCTGGACAACCCCATCCGCGCCATCCGCGAGGTCAGCCACGACGTCACGGGCCGTCGTCCCGTGCGGTTGGCGGGCGGGCGTCAGGCCAGCGCGCTGGACATCCAGCGCGAGTACTACAGCCGGGCGGTCGAACACCTGCAGACCCGGGAGCCCAACGCGCAGATCGAGCAGATCGTCGACCTGTGGGGCCGCCAGCTCGACGCGGTCGAGAGCCAGGACTTCGCCAAGGTCGACACCGAGATCGACTGGGTGATCAAGCGCAAGCTCTTCCAGCGCTACCAGGACCGCTACAACATGGAGCTGTCCGACCCGAAGATCGCCCAGCTGGACCTGGCCTACCACGACATCAAGCGCGGGCGCGGCGTCTTCGACCTGCTGCAGCGCAAGGGGCTGGCCGCGCGCGTCACCACCGACGAGGAGATCGCCGAGGCCGTCGACAACCCGCCGCAGACCACCCGGGCGCGGCTGCGCGGTGAGTTCATCAGCGCGGCCCAGGCCGCCGGTCGGGACTTCACCGTCGACTGGGTGCATCTCAAGCTCAACGACCAGGCCCAGCGCACCGTGCTGTGCAAGGACCCCTTCCGGGCGGTCGACGAGCGGGTCAAGCGCCTGATCGCGAGCATGTAGCCGCACGTCGGCTCGCGCCGCGAACGGCCGTGGAAGCGCCGGACGAGCACCATCGAATAATCTGGAGCCAATGGCGACGTCAAAAGTCGAGCGGCTGGTCAACCTGGTCATCGCGCTGCTGTCCACCCGTGGCTACATCTCGGCGGAGAAGATCAGGACGAGCGTGGCGGGCTACTCCGACAGCCCCAGCGCCGAAGCGTTCTCGCGCATGTTCGAGCGGGACAAGAACGAGCTGCGCGACCTGGGCATCCCGCTCGAGGTCGGCCGAGCGTCGGCCTGGGACCCCACCGAGGGCTACCGGATCAACCGCGACGCCTACTCGCTCGCGCCGGTCGACCTGACCCCCGACGAGGCCGCCGCGGTGGCCGTGGCGACCCAGCTGTGGGAGTCACCCGAGCTCATCACCGCGACCCAGGGCGCACTGCTCAAACTGCGCGCCGCCGGCGTCGACGTCGATCCGGACGCGCCGGTCGCCATCGCATCGCCGGCGGGGGTGCCGGGCCTGCGTGGGTCGGAGGAAGCCCTCGGAATCCTGTTGTCCGCCATCGATTCTCGCCAGGCTGTGCAGTTTCCGCATCGGCCGTCCCGGGCCGAGCCGTACTCGACCCGCACCGTCGAGCCCTGGGGCGTGGTCACCGAGAAGGGCCGCTGGTACCTGGTCGGCCACGACCGCGACCGCGACGCGACCCGTACCTTCCGGCTCTCCCGCATCGGGCCGGACGTCACGCCGATCGGCGCGCCGGGCGCCGTCACCGTGCCGAAAGACGTTGACCTACGCAAGATCGTGGCCCAGACCGTCACCGACGTGTCGGCGCCGACCATCGGACAGGCCCGGGTATGGGTGGCCGACGGGCGTGCCACCGCGCTGCGCCGCGCAGGCAGGCCCGTCGACGCGCGCCAATTCGGCGGTCGCAGCGGCGAGGTGTTCGAGCTTGACATCTCCTCGGCCGACCAGCTGGCCCGTGACATCGCCGGTTACGCAGCCGACGCCCTGGTGCTCGAGCCGCAGTCGTTGCGCGACGATGTGCTGGCCCGGCTGCGCGCACACGCGGGCCCCGACGCGGGTATCGACGCCGTCGGTGCGGGGCAACCGCCCAGCCGCGGGGGAGTGTCCGCATGACACCCATCTCCACCCGCCTGATTCGGCTGCTCAACATGGTGCCGTATTTCCAGGCCAATCCCCGGGTCACCCGAGCCAAGGCCGCCGCCGACCTCGGGGTGTCGGCCAAGCAGCTGGAAGAGGACCTCAACCAGCTGTGGATGTGCGGTCTGCCCGGCTATTTCCCCGGGGACCTCATCGATTTCCAGTTCTCCGGGGACACCATCGAGGTGACGTTCTCCGCGGGCATCGACCGCCCGCTCAGGCTCACCTCGCCGGAGGCCACCGGGCTACTGGTGGCGTTGCGTGCGCTGGCCGACATTCCCGGCGTCGTCGACCCCGAAGCCGCGCGCAGCGCCATCGCCAAGATCGAGGATGCCGCGGGAGCCCGCGGCCACGACGCCACCCATGCGGCGTCCGCCGTCGACGAGCCGGCGCCGGTGGAGAACCGCGCCGCGGCCGCGGTGCGCGCGGCCGTCCAGTCCAGGCACGCGTTGACCATCGACTATTACTCCGCCTCGCACGACACGCTGACCAGCCGGGTCGTCGACCCCATCCGGGTCCTGCTGATCGGCGGGCAGAGCTACCTGGAGGGCTGGTCGCGCGAGGCCGAAGGCGTTCGGTTGTTCCGTTTCGACCGGATCGTGGACGCCAGCGAGCTCGACGAGCCGGCCGCGCCGCCCGAGCCGGCGCTGCACGCCCCGCCGGACACCTCGCTGTTCGACGGCGACCCGTCGCTGCCGTCGGCCAAGCTGCGGGTGGCACCGGCGTCTTCCTGGATGTTCGAGTACTACCCGATGCGCGACGTGCGCGAATTGCCGGACGGATCCTGCGAGGCGGTGATGACCTACGCCTCCGAGGATTGGATGACGCGCCTGGTGCTGGGCTTCGGGGCCGACGTGCAGGTGCTGCAACCCGCGTCGCTAGCGCAGCGGGTGCGGGACGCCGCCGCGGCCGCCGTGACGTCCTACGAAGCCCTGAGCTAGCAAAAGTCCAGGCGATATGGTCCACCGCGGCGCGGCGCGGGCCCGCCGCCACATGCCGCTACTGCGGTAGCATCGGGTGAACGTCTGGAGGTAATCAAAGTGGGCAGTCTTAGTCCGTGGCACTGGGCGATCCTCGCGGTCGTGGTGATCTTGCTGTTCGGTGCCAAGAAGCTCCCCGATGCGGCGCGTTCGTTGGGTAAGTCGATGCGGATCTTCAAGTCCGAGCTCCGCGAAATGCAGACGGAGAACAAAGCGGAGACGTCGGCCCTGGGGACCCAGGGCGAGGCCCCCGCGGCGAACCCCACTCCCGTGCAGTCGCAGCGGGTCGACGCGCCGGCGCCCAGCGAGCAGGGGCACAGCGAAGCACGTCCGGCGTAGTCGCCATCATCGTCGCGCTGCCCGAGCGCCACTGACCGAGCATCGTGAGAGTCTTCAAGGTTTCAGCGCGCACTTCCGGCCTGCTGAGGCGCCTGAACCCCCGTAACCGGCGCAGCCGAACCAACCCGGATGCGACCATGTCGCTGGTCGACCATCTGACCGAGCTGCGCACCCGGCTGCTGATCTCCCTGGCCGCAATCCTGCTGACCACGATCTTCGGGTTCGTCTGGTACTCGCATTCGATCTTCGGGCTGGAAAGCCTCGGCGAGTGGCTGCGGCACCCGTACTGTTCGCTGCCGCAGTCGGCGCGCGCGGAGATCAGCCCCGGCGGACAATGCCGGCTGCTGGCCACCGCGCCTTTCGACCAGTTCATGCTGCGGCTCAAGGTGGGGCTGACGGCCGGGGTGGTGCTGGCCTGCCCGGTGTGGTTCTACCAGCTCTGGGCATTCATCACGCCCGGCCTCTACCAGAAGGAACGCCGCTTCGCGGTCGCGTTCGTGATCCCCGCCGTGGTCCTGTTCGTCGTCGGCGCGGTGCTGGCCTACTTCGTCCTGGCCAAGGCGCTGGGCTTCCTGCTGACCGTCGGCAGCGACGTCCAGGTGACCGCGCTGTCGGGCGACCGGTATTTCGGCTTCCTGATCAACCTGCTGGTGGTCTTCGGCGTCAGCTTCGAATTCCCGCTGCTCATTGTCATGCTCAACACCATCGGCGTGCTGCCCTACGAGCGGCTCAAGGCGTGGCGGCGCGGCCTGATCTTCGCGATGTTCGCGTTCGCGGCGGTCTTCACCCCCGGATCCGACCCGTTCTCGATGACCGCGCTCGGGTTGGCGCTGTCCATCCTCTTGGAGCTCGCCATCCAGATCTCCCGGCTGCACGACAGACGGAAGGCCAAACGTGAAGCCCAGGCCGTGATTCCCGACGACGAAGCATCGGTCATCGAACCGCCCACCGCGATACCGGAGCCGTCGTTCACCGCCGGGCAACACGACGATGTCACCTGACCCGTCGCCGCCCCCTGACGTCGCGGAGCTGGTGGAGCTCACCCGGTTCACCGCCGAATTACCCTTCGCGCTCGACGGCTTTCAGCGGCGGACGTGCGCCGCGCTCGAACGCGGCCACGGGGTGCTGGTCTGCGCGCCCACCGGTGCCGGCAAGACGGTGGTCGGCGAGTTCGCCGTGCACCTGGCGCTGGTGTCCGGCGGCAAGTGCTTCTACACCACGCCGCTGAAAGCGCTGAGCAACCAGAAGCACACCGACCTCACGGCGCGCTACGGCCGCGACCGCATCGGCCTGCTCACCGGCGACATGTCGGTGAACGCCGACGCGCCCGTGGTGGTCATGACGACCGAAGTGCTGCGCAACATGCTGTATGCGGATTCGCCTGCGCTGCATGGGCTTTCGTATGTGGTGATGGATGAGGTGCATTTCCTCGCAGACCGGATGCGCGGCCCGGTGTGGGAGGAGGTGATCCTGCACCTGCCCGACGAGGTGCGGGTGGTCAGCCTGTCGGCGACGGTCAGCAACGCCGAGGAATTCGGCGGCTGGATCCAGACCGTGCGCGGCGACACGACGGTCGTGGTCGACGAGCACCGGCCGGTACCGCTGTGGCAACACGTGTTGGTGGGCAGGCGTCTGCTGGATCTGTTCGACTACGACAACGAGAAACCGGCCGCGGATCGTCAGCCGCGCGTCAATCCCGAACTGCTGCGCCATATTTCGCACCGCCGCGAGGCGGACCGGATGACCGACTGGCGTGGGCCCCGGCGCCAGGCGGGACGGGGAAGCGCCGGGCGGCCGTCGCGTCCCCGCTTCTATCGAACGCCGTCGCGGCCGGACGTGATCGCCAGCCTGGACTCCGAGGGGCTGCTTCCGGCGATCACGTTCGTGTTCTCCCGGGCCGGCTGCGACGCCGCCGTCCAGCAGTGCCTGCGCTCGCCCCTGCAGTTGACCACCCAGGAGGAGCGCGCGCAGATCGCCGAGGTGATCGAGCACCGGTGTGGGGATCTCGCCGACGCCGACCTGGGCGTGTTGGGCTACTACGAGTGGCGCGAGGGGCTGCTGCGGGGTCTGGCGGCCCACCACGCGGGCATGCTGCCCGTCTTCCGCCACACGGTCGAGGAGCTGTTCACCGCCGGGCTGGTCCGGGCCGTCTTCGCCACCGAGACGTTGGCGCTCGGGATCAACATGCCCGCCCGCACGGTGGTGCTCGAGCGGCTGGTGAAGTTCAACGGCGAGCAGCACGTGGCGCTGACACCTGGGGAGTACACGCAGCTCACCGGCCGCGCCGGGCGCCGCGGCATCGACGTCGAGGGCCACGCGGTGGTGCTGTGGAATCCCACCGAGGAAACCACCGAGCCGTCCGCGGTGGCCGGGCTGGCCTCCACCCGCACCTTCCCGCTGCGCAGCTCGTTCGCGCCGTCGTACAACATGACGATCAACCTGGTCCAGCAGATGGGCCCCCAGCAGGCGCATCGTTTGCTGGAGCAGTCGTTCGCGCAGTATCAGGCGGACCGCTCCGTGGTCGGGCTGGTCCGCGGCATCGAGCGCGGCACCGCGATGCTCGACGAGATCGCCGGGGAGCTCGGCGGGCCCAAGGCCCCGATCCTCGAATACGCGCGGATGCGGGCGCGCATCAGCGAAATGGAGCGCGCGCAGTCGCGCGCGTCCCGGCTGCAGCGGCGGCAGGCCGCGAGCGACGCGCTGGCCGCGCTGCGCCGCGGCGACATCATCAACATCACCCATGGCCGGCGCGGCGGCCTGGCCGTGGTGCTGGAATCCGCCCGCGACAGCTCCGACCCGCGACCGCTGGTGCTTACCGAAAACCGCTGGGCGGGAAGGATTTCGACGGCCGACTACTCGGGCGCGTCCGCACCCGTCGGTTCGATGTCACTGCCCAAGCGGGTCGAACACCGTCAGCCGCGGGTGCGGCGCGACCTGGCGTCGGCACTGCGATCGGCCGCCGCCGGGTTGACCATCCCGGCCCGCCGCCGCGGCGGGCGCGGGGACTCCGACGGCGAATTTCACGACCCCGAGTTGGCGTCGTTGCGCGAACAATTGCGCCGGCACCCGTCGCACAACACGCCCGGCCTGGAGGCACAGGTGCGGCAGGCCGAGCGCTATCTGCGGATCGAGCGCGACAACGCGCAATTGGAGAAAAAGGTTGCGGCCGCAACCAATTCGCTGGCCCGGACCTTCGACCGGATCGTCGGGTTGCTCACCGAGCGCGGCTTCATCGAAGGCCGCGACGGCGACCCGCGCGTCACCGGCGACGGCCGATTGCTCGCGCGGATCTACAGCGAAAGCGACCTGCTGGTCGCCGAGTGCCTGCGCACCGGCGCGTGGTCAGGGTTGAAGCCGGCCGAGCTGGCCGCGGTGGTCTCGACGGTGCTCTACGAAACGCGGGGTGGGGAGGGGCCCGGGGCGGGTTTTGCGGCCGACGCGCCCACCCAGCAGGTGCGACATGCGCTGCAGCAGACTTCAAGGCTGTCGATGGCGCTGCGCGCCGATGAGCAAACGCACCGCATCGCCCCGAGCCGCGAACCCGACGACGGCTTCGTCAACGTCATCTATCGCTGGGCCAGGACCGGGGATCTGGCCGCGGCGCTGGCTGCCGCCGACCCGGCCGGCACCGGATCGCCCCTGCTCGCGGGGGACTTCGTGCGCTGGTGCCGGCAGGCGCTCGACCTGCTGGACCAGGTTCGCAACGCCGCTCCGGACCCCGAGTTACGGGCCACCGCCAAGCGCGCCATCAATGACATTCGGCGCGGCGTCGTCGCAGTTGACGCCGGGTAGGCTTGGCCGGAGCTACCGTTAAGCGCCGAATAGTTCACGCCAAGACACATTCACGCCAAGACACAAGGGCTGAGGGAGAAAGATGAGCGGACCGCAGGGATCGGACCAGCAGTGGCAACCGCCTGGTCAGGGTCAAGGTAGCGATCACTCGTCAGACCCGACTCAGGTTGCACCGACCTGGAACGAGCAGTCGAACCAGGAGACGTCGTGGCAGGCCCCGGCCTACACGCCGCCCGCCGACTACCCGCAGTACCAGCAGCCGGCCGAACAGGCGTACCCGCAGCAGTACCCCCAGCAGCAGCCGGGCTACGCGCAGCCCGGGCAGTACGGCCAGCCCGGCCAATACGCCCAGCCCGGGCAGTACGCCCAGCCGGGGCAGTACGGCCAGCCGGGCCAGTACCCGCAGCCGGGTCAATACGGCCAGCCGGGCCAGTACCCACAGCCCGGCCAATACGGCCGGCCGGGCCAGTACCCGCAGCAGTATCCCGGCTACGAGCAGCCCGGCAAGAAGCGACCGGTCGGACTGATCGCGGGCGTGGGCGGCGCGATCGCCTTCCTGCTCATCGCGGTCGTGCTGGTGCTCGGTTTCTGGCAGCCCGGCTTCTTCGTCACCACCAAGCTGGACGTCAACAAGGCGCAGGCCGGGGTCCAGCAGGTCCTCAGCGACGAAACCAACGGCTACGGCGCGAAGAACGTCCAGAACGTCAAGTGCAACCACGGCCAGAACCCGACCGTGAAAAAGGGCGCGACGTTCGACTGTGACGTCAGCATCGACGGTGCGCCCAAGCATGTGACCGTGACCTTCCAGGACAACAAGGGCACCTACGAGGTCGGCCGGCCGCAGTAGCGGGCGACCGCGTCAGCTCGGCAGCGCGTCCAGGGCCTTCTGCAGGCGGGCGATCGACGAGCCGACCCCCAGTTGCGTCGCCAATTCGGCGGTGAGTTGCGGATCGGCGGCCACCAGCGGCAGTTCGTCGTCGGGGGTCGAGAACGTGACGGGCGCGTCGGTGGCCACCCGCACCACCTTTTCGGCCGCCTCGATGTAATCCAGCGCGCCCAGCAGTTTCGCGCGCAGGCCTTTGGCCATCTTCGACTTCGGGTCGTGGGCGGCGGCCAGGATCATCTCCAACGAGCCGTGCTGGGCCAGCAGGGTGGCCGCGGTCTTCTCGCCGACGCCTGGGACCCCGGGCAGCCCGTCGGACGGATCGCCGCGTAGCAGGGCGAGCTCGGCGTAGGCGGGGCCGGCCCTATCCACCGGCACGCCATAGTGTTCGGCCACCTCGCCGGGCCCGAACAGGGTGGCCTTGCTCAATCCGCGGCCGAGGTAGAGCACCCGGACCGGGACGGGATCGTCCGACACCACCTGCAGCAGGTCGCGGTCGCCGCTGACCACCACCACCGCATCCTTGCGTTCCTGCGCCGCGAGGGTGCCGAGGACGTCGTCGGCCTCGAAGCCCTCCGCCCCGGCCGTCGGAATTCCGAACGCGTCAAGGAGTTCGGCGATCATGTCGATCTGGGGCGTCAGGTCGTCCGGGACTTCCTCGATGTCCGGCTCGTTCTGCGGCTCTTCCTCGGCCACCCGGTGGGCCTTGTAGGACGGGACGAGGTCCACCCGGAACTGGGGCCGCCAATCGAGGTCCAGGCAGACGGCCAGCCGACGGGGCCGCTGCTGGTTGATCACCACGGCCACGGAGTCGATGAATCCACGGACGGCGTTGACGGGCCGGCCGTCGGGTGCGGTGATCGAGGAGGGCACCCCGAAGTAGGAGCGGAACCACATGCTGGCGCCGTCGAGCAGCACGAGCGGTGCTTGGGGTGCTGGCATGCCGGTTATGTTCTCACGCCGCCGCGAGGCGACATGCGCTCGAGCATTAGCCTGGCTGCCATGGAGTCTCACCGCTTCGACGCAGCAGTGTATGGGCGCCGCCTGGCCGCGGCCGCCGCGGCGGCCGCCGATGCGGGCTTGGCCGGGCTGGTGATCACCCCGGGGTACGACCTGCGCTATCTCGTCGGGTCGCGCGCACAGACCCTGGAACGGTTCACCGCGCTGGTGTTGCCGGCATCGGGCGACCCGACGGTGGTGGTGCCGCGGCTGGAGCTGGCCTCGCTCAAGGGGTCTGCCATCGCCGAACTCGGCCTGGCGGTGCAGGATTGGGTCGACGGCGACAATCCCTACGATCTGGTGGGCTCCGCGTTGGGTGGCGCCCCCGCCGCGACCGCCGTCACCGATGCCATGCCGGCCCTGCATCTGCTGCCGCTGGCCGGGGTGCTCGGCGTGCTGCCGGTCCTGGCCACCGATGTGCTGCGCACGCTGCGAATGGTCAAGGAGCAATGCGAAGTCGACGCGCTTCGCAAAGCCGGGGCCGCCATCGATCGGGTGCACGCCCGGGTGCCGGAGTTTCTGGTCCCGGGCCGCACCGAGGCGGACGTGGCCGCCGACATCGCGGATGCCATTGTGGCCGAAGGGCATTCGGAGGTGGCCTTCATCATCGTTGGGTCCGGGCCGCACGGCGCCGACCCGCACCACGGGTATGCGGATCGCGAACTACAGGTCGGTGACATCGTCGTCGTCGATATCGGTGGTTCCTATGAACCCGGCTACAACTCCGACTCCACGCGCACCTACAGCATCGGTGAGCCGAATCCGGAAGTGGCTGAGCACTATTCGGTGCTGCAGCGTGCCCAGCGCGCGGCGTATGACGCGGTGCGCCCGGGCGTGACGGCCGAGCAGGTCGACGCCGCCGCGCGCGACGTGCTGGCCGCCGAAGGGCTCGCCGAGTATTTCGTGCACCGGACCGGGCACGGCATCGGCCTCTCGGTGCACGAGGAGCCCTACATCGTCGCCGGAAACGATCTGCCCCTGACCGAGGGCATGGCCTTCTCCATCGAGCCGGGCATCTACTTCCCGGGCCGGTGGGGTGCGCGCATCGAGGACATCGTCGTCGTCACCCCCGATGGCGCCTTGGCCGTCAACAACCGGCCGCACGAACTGATCGTGGTGCCCGTGGCCTGATCCACACGACACCAGGCCCGCGTAGGTTGGGCGTGATGTCACTTCTGGATCTCCCGCTGCTGCCGATTCGCATTGCCCGTCACGTCGCCGACGCGGTCTTGCACCACGCCGCACCACCGCCGGCACCGGCGCCCGCGCCACCGGCTGAGCTCATCGTGGTCGACGGGATGCCCGAGGGTGTACCGCCGGCCGCGCGGCGTCCCGAGCCGAAGCTCCCCACGCCGGCGGGGTGGCCGTTCGGTGAGGAGTTCCCGCGTACGTGCGGCGCCGGACGAATGGCCGGGGGTGCCCTGTTCTGGACCGACTTTCTCTACGACGACCATGGCGCGACGGGCATCCCGATCGGCGACCTGAAGATTCAGGCGCCGCCACGGGGAACCTACGTCTATCCCGACGGTCCCGCGGCCGGCAACGGCGCCGACATCTTCCGCGTCGCCATTGGGCTCACCGAGACCCACACCTGGTGGCGGATCGACTGGAACACCCTGTTGGACGCCTCAATTCCCATCGCGCTGTTCACCTTCGACACCGACCCCGCCCGAACGGCGGCCGAGGAGTGGCCCGCCGGAGCCGGTGTGCGCTCGAAGGGCATCGACATGGCTCTGTTGGTCTCGGGGAGCGGCGCCACGCTGATCGACCTCACCTCTCAGGTCAGGACGCCGGTCGAACACAGCGTTGACATGCAGTCGCGGTCGTTCCTGGCGCAGGTCCCGCGAACGCTGACGGAACCCACGGGGAGCTGGACCGTCCGCCTGGCCGCGGGGTTGGCCACTGCGGCGGGGGACGGATTCGCCGACGTGTCCGGCCTGCACGGTGCGCTGCCCGGGCAACCCAACGTCTACAACGTGGCATTCCGCACCAACGAGCAGGAGCCGCCGCACCTGAACTTCTGGTCGGATGCCGCCCAGGCCGCCGCCCTGACACATGGCGACGTCTCGGAGTTCGCGCTGACGGTGCCGTGGGCGCGGTTGGCGGCCCGCGAAACCGCTCCTGAGCCGGTGATCACCGGCCCGTCCACCCGGTGGTACGTGTCGTCGCTCGAACTTGGCCAGGGCCTGGAACAAGGTTGGGCCGCCAACGACATCTTGAGCACCAAGCCGCAATTCCTCGGTCGTGTACAGCCGTACTCGATCTGCCTGCCGTCGAGCTACGCGCCGGGTCGCACGTTGCCGCTGACCTTGCTGCTGCACTCGCTTTCCCTGGGGCAGAGCCAGTTCGCCGCGATCGACCCGCGCCTGCTGCACGAAGTGTGCGAGGGCCGCGACTCGGTGGTGGTCACGCCATTGGCCCGGGGACCGTCCACCTGGTATTTCGACGCCGGCGAACTCGACTTCTGGGAAGTCTGGGCGCGGGTTGCCGAGCAACTGGGCACCGATCCCAATCGCACTGTGATTTCCGGCTATTCGATGGGCGGGTATGCGACCTACAAGCTGGGGCTGAGCTATCCGCAGGTGTTCTCGCAGGCGGTGGTGCTGGCGGGCCCGCCGACGTGTGGTGTGCGGTTGCTGCCCCACGTCGACATCCCCGCCGACCTCGATCCGGACTCACCCTGTGCCCGTGAGGGTGATACCTGGAAGTTGCTGGGGAACGCCCGGTGGCTGCCGTATGTGATCGCGCATGGGCTGCTGGACGAACTGGTGCCGTTCGCCTCGGCCGCCGAGCAGGTGCTGGAGCTGGACCGGCTCGGTTATCGGCACCGATTCAGTGTTTACCCGCTCGAGGATCACATCGCCTGGATCTTCCAGGACAAGTTCGAGGATCCGATCTCACACATGGGAACCGCTGTGCGCCAAACGGATCCGGGACACATCACGTTCGCATGGTATCCGCAGCTGGTGCGCGCCGACCTGGGTATCGGGCCGCACCGGGTGTGGTGGTTGTCGGAGCTGGCCGCCGATTCCCAGGTGACGGCGCGGCGCGGCGCCGTCGCCGAAGTCGACGCGCGCTCCTACGCGCGGCCGGATCCCGCGCACACAGTTCGGCACCATCGCGGAGTCATCCCCGGTTTTGAGCCGACGCCCGGGCTGTACAGCGAGCTGAATTGGCAAGTGGAACGCCCCGTCGACCCGTTGCCGTATCTGACGTTGCGCCTCAAGGGGGTTGGGAGTCTGAGGGTCGATGTCGCGCGAGCCGGGCTGGCCGCCTTACCGAAGTCGACCATCACGGTGTCCACCGATGTCGCCGCCCAGATCACGCTCGGTGGCGTGCCCGCGGTGGTTGACGTGCGGCTCGACGGCGAACCGGCCGGGTCGACCGTCACGGTGTCGCCTGGGCGGCACCGCATCACATTGACGGCGACTGTTGACGAATGAGTTGTGCTGCTAGCTGATCGTGGCTAAGCGAGCTGCTACTCGCCTCGGTCCAGAAGATCCGACGACCCCAGCACCCGCTCGATCTGAACTTCGATCACCACGCGCCGCGGGTTGGGCCGGGGCGTGCGGTAGCGCTGTGCGTATCGCAGCTCGGCGTCGCGCACGGCGTCGACGTCGCTGTTGACCTTGGATCGGCCCTCCAGCGACAGCCACCGCGCGCCATCGACCTGGCTGAGTACGGCCAGTCCGCCGCGATCGGCGTTGACCGCCTTCTGCGAACCCCCGGTGGTGATGACCCGCGCGATGTGTGTCTTGGGGTCGAAGGTGAAACCGACTGCCACCACGTGCGGTGAATTGTCGGCTCGCAGCGTGGTCAGCATGGCCAGATGGCGTTCCGACAGAAACGCCAACGCGTCGTCGGTGAGCCGGGTAGTGGTATTCGCCATCACCGCTCACGCTAGCGCAGGTGATAATCGCAGCCGTGGACGACACGGGTGCGGGTCCAGTAGTAATCCTGGGCGGCCGCAGCGAGATCGGGATCGAGCTGGGCCGACTCCTCGCGCGGGGCGCGACGGTCGTGCTGGCCGCCCGCAGGGCCGATCAGCTCGCTGAGCAGGTCAACGTGCTCAAAGCCGCCGGCGCGGCGGCGGTCGACACCAGGGAGTTCGACGCCGACGACCTGGCCTCGCACGGCCCGCTGATCGCCTCGATCGTCGCCGACCACGGTCCCATCGGCACCGCGGTGCTGGCGTTCGGCATCCTGGGCGACCAGGCCCGCGCCGAAGCCGACGCCGCGCACGCGGTCGCCGTCGTCCACACCGACTACCTCGCCCAGGTCAGCCTGCTCACCCACCTGGCCACGGCGATGCGCACAGCGGGTACGGGCCAGCTGGTGGTGTTCTCTTCGATCGCCGGCGCGCGCGTTCGCCGCGCCAACTACGTCTACGGCTCGGCCAAGGCCGGCCTGGACGGCTTCGCCTGCGGCCTGGCCGACGCGCTGCACGGCACCGGGGTCCGGCTGCTGATCGCCCGGCCGGGATTCGTCATCGGCCGCATGACGGAAGGCATGTCGCCCGCACCGCTGCCCAGCACGCCCGCGCAGGTGGCCGCCGCCACCGCGCGTGCGCTCGCGAAGGGCCGCCGCACCGTGTGGATCCCGTGGGCGCTGGGCCCCGCGGCGGCGGTGATGAGACTGCTGCCGCAGTTCATCTGGCGCAGGATGCCGCGATGATCCGCGGCGCTGACGACGCCGGGCGGCGCTGATGATCGTCGTGGTCGGTATCGGTGCCGACGGCGTGGCCGGACTCGGCGAGGCATCGCGCGCCGAACTTCGCAGGGCCGCAGTAATTTACGGCTCCAAGCGGCAACTCGACCTGCTCGACGACACGGTGCCCGCGCCCCGGCGGCAGTGGCCGTCGCCGATGTTGCCCGCGCTGCAATCGTTGCTCGATGAGCACACCGGTGACGTGCACGTGGTGGCCAGCGGCGATCCGCTGCTGCACGGCATCGGGGGCACCCTGATCCGCCTGCACGGCCGCGACAACGTCAGGGTCCTGCCGCACGTGTCGTCGGTGACGCTGGCGTGCGCGCGGATGGGCTGGAACCTCCACGACACCGAGGTGATCAGTCTGGTCACCGCGCCCCCGCGCACGGCGGTGCGTCGCGGCGGCCAGGCGATCGTGCTGTCGCAAAGCAACTCGACGCCAACGGAACTCGCCGCACTGCTCACCGCGCATGACCGCGGCGATTCGGAGTTCACCGTTCTCGAACGACTCGGCGCCCCGGACGAGCGCCGCCGCGACGGCACCGCCCGCGACTGGACCGACGACCGAGGCCTGGACGACCTGAACGTGATTGCCGTGCACTACCTGCCCGATGAACGCGTCTCGCCCCCGCCCGACCACGCCTTCACCCACGACGGGCAGATCACCAAACAAGGCATCCGCGCGGTGACGCTGGCCGCCCTGGCGGCGCGCCCGGGGGAGCGATTGTGGGACGTCGGCGCGGGCTCGGGCAGCATCAGTGTCCAGTGGTGTTTAAGCGGAAGGGGTTGCAGTGCAGTGGTATTCGAAAGCAACGAAGCGCGCCGCCGCAACCTGGAGGTCAATGCCGCGGCCTTCGGGGTCGACATCGACGTGCGCGGGGAGGCCCCCGGCGCGTTCGACGGCGCCGACCCGCCGTCGGCGATCTTCATCGGCGGAGGGCTGACCCAACCCGGCCTCCTCGACGCCTGCTGGGCCCACCTGCAAACCGGTGGGCGACTCGTCGCCAACGTGGTCACCACCGAGTCCGAAGCCGTTCTGATACAAGCGCATCAGCGCCTCGGCGGTGAGTTGCGACGCTTCCAGCACTATCACGGCGAGCCGCTGGGCGCCTTCACCGGCTGGCGCCCGCAGTATCCCGTCACCCAGTGGGCGGTGACCAAATGACGGTGTATTTCATCGGAGCGGGGCCGGGGGCGGCCGACCTCATCACCGTGCGCGGCCAGCGGCTCCTGCAAAACTGCCCGGTGTGCCTGTATGCCGGCTCGATCATGCCCGACGACCTGCTGGCGTTGTGCCCGCCGGGCGCGAAAGTCGTTGACACCGGCCCGCTGACGTTGGAGCAGATCATCGCCGAGCTGAGCGAGGCGCACGCCGCCGGCCTGGACGTGGCGCGGCTGCACTCGGGTGATCCATCGCTCTACAGCGCGCTGGCCGAGCAATGCCGGCGGCTCGAATCGCTGGGCATCGACTACGAAATCGTGCCCGGCGTACCGGCTTTCGCCGCCGCGGCGGCCGCGCTGAAGCGCGAGCTCACCGTTCCCGGCGTGGCACAGACCGTGACGCTGAGCCGGGTGGCGACCCTGTCGACGGCGATGCCGCCCGGCGAAGACCTGGAAACCCTGGCGCAATCCGGCGGGACGCTCGTGCTGCATCTGGCCGCCGCCCAGATCGACGCCATCGTCCCGCAGCTTCTCCGAGGGGGCTACCGACCCGAAACACCTGCAGCCGTCGTGGCTTTCGCGAGCTGGCCGCAAGAGGCGGTGCTGCGCGGTACCCTCGCGGACATCGCCGGGCAGATGCATCGGGCCGACATCACCAAGACCGCCGTCATCGTCGTCGGTGACGCGCTGACCGCCGGCGGCTTCACCGACAGCTACCTGTACTCGACCGGGCGGGCACGGGGGAGCAGGCACTGATGCGCGTTCTGCTGCTCGGCGGCACCGGCGAGGCCCGCGCCCTGGCGAACGCCCTGCACCTGCGCGTCGACATTGTCAGCTCCCTGGCCGGGCGCGTTCCGGATCCGGCACTGCCGGTCGGCCCGGTGCGCATCGGCGGCTTCGGCGGCGTCGACGGATTACGACGCTGGCTGCACGACGAAGGCATCGACGCGGTCGTGGACGCCACCCACCCGTTCGCCGCGACCATGACGGCGCACGCCGCCGCCGCGTGCATGGACTTGCGGATCCCTCATCTGATCCTGGCCCGCCCGGCGTGGGATCCGGGCACTGCCATCGTCGTCCACTCGGACGCTGATGCCGCGGAAACCGTTGCCCAGCAAGGCTATTCGCGGGTATTTCTCACCACCGGACGCTCGGGGGTGCGGGCCTTCGCCGGCAGCGACGCGTGGTTTCTGATCCGGGCGGTCACCGACCCCGACGCTTCGGGGCTGCCGCGTCATCACCGCGTGCTGCTGTCCCGCGGGCCGTACAGCTACGACGACGAGTTCGCGCTGTTGCGCGACCACCGCATCGACGCCCTGGTCACCAAGAACAGCGGCGGGGACATGACCCGCGCGAAGCTGGATGCGGCGGCGGCGCTGGACGTTCCGGTGGTGATGGTGGAGCGGCCGCCGCTGCCCGTCGGGGTGTCGACGGTCGGCTCGGTGGCCGAGGCCGCTGAATGGGTTGGCGCGCTAGCCGGTTAGGTGGCCGCGCTCGCCGTCGGCCAGCAGCGCGTCGCGGGCGCGCGCAACGCGGGAGCGGATGGTGCCCACCGGGCAGCCGCAGACCGCGGCGGCGTCGGCGTAGGGCAGGCCGAGCAGCTGGGTGAGCAAAAGCGCTTCGCGCTGTTCGGCATTGAGGTTGGCGATCATCGTCGTCACCTCGACCAGGTCCTCGAATCCGCGGGCATGCCGGTCCCCACGCACTACGTGTTCGGGATCGGCACCCAGCGCGGCGCGGGGTCGCGATTGCACGTGGCGGATGTGGTCGGCCACGACGCGGCGCGCGATCGAAAGCAACCACGTCCGCGCGCTCGAGCGCCCGGAGAACCGCTCGATGGCGCCGATGGCGCGCAGGAAAGTCTCTTGGGTGAGATCGTCGGCGTTGCCCGTGTCCGAGAGGTAGGCGACGAACCGCCACACGTCTTGCTGGGTGGCCTTGATGAACGACTCGAGCGCTCGGGAGTTTCCGCGTGCGGCTGACAACGCGAGCTCGGTTACGGCCTCGTCGTCGCTCGGCGCGGTCATGCCCAACCACCTTTGTTGTGCGAGTTTCCCGATTCTACGACGGCTCGTCGTAGAGGACGCGACGGGGTCGACGGCCACGCGATTGATGGGCCGCAGGTGCCCGCGCCGCCGACCAGTGGGTGAGTCCGACGCCCAGCTGGGGAAGTCGGCGTCGTCCGAGGCATCGGAACCACGCCGTCGGTGCGAGCCCACCCGTTCCCGCGCCACCAGCAATGCGAACGCCAGGCCCAGCAACAGGGGCATGTGGCTGGCGATGCGGGTCGCGGTGACGTTGCCGTCGAAGGCGTCGACGATCACATAGCCCAGCAGCGCAACGGAATAGACACCGGTGATCGCGGCCACCCCCGACGCGGAGGCGGGCCAGACGCCGGCGGCGATCATGGCCAGACCCAGCGCCAGCAACCAGGCCGTCGACTCGTGCATCAGGTGCTCGCCGGACATCGCGCCGTGCATGTGATCGGACACCATGCCGAAATCGATTCCGCTGATTTGGGCGGCGGCGATCGCCACCTGAAACAGGCCGACGGCGATCAGGCCCCACCGGCGGTAGTGCGACCGCAACCAGCGCATCCGCGCCTGGTGTCCGGTGGGCTGCTCGCCGATGCTGGCCATGATCTTCTCGACCAGATCGGGTCCCTCGCCGGGCGTCACCGCGGCGAACCGCCGCGTCTGCACCGCGGCCCCGATCAGCCAGGAGCGGCAGCTGCGGCAGGATTCGAGATGGGCGTCGACTTGCTGCGCGAGCACCTGGGGGCGTTCGCCATCCAGTCGAGCCGACAGCGCTTCGCGCGCAATCTCACACCGCATCCCTGCATCGTTGCGCATGGCCCGGCTGTGCGCAAAGACTCGTGAGATTTGGCGCCAGAGTAAATCGCCGGGAACTTATCCGCGCCGGCAACCGACCTCTGATCGAACGCATCGCCCAGCCCATCCACAAGTTCACCGAAGAGGTATTCGTGCTCGTGCCTGAAGGCCCCCGACGATGACCGCCCCGATCTGGATCGCGTTTCCACCCGAAGTGCACTCGACGTTGCTCAGCAGCGGCCCCGGCCCCGCGCCGCTGCTGGCCGCCGCCTCGGCGTGGTCGTCGTTGAGCACCGACTACGCGACCGCGGCAGCCGAGCTCAGCGGCGCGTTGGGCGCCGTGCAGGCGGGTTCGTGGGACGGACCCAGCGCGGATCAGTACGTGGCCGCGCACGCCCCTTACCAGGCCTGGCTGCTGGAGAGCGCGGCCAAGAGCACGGCGGCCGCGAGCCTGCACGAGACGGCGGCCACCGCGTACACCACCGCCCTGGCGGCCATGCCGACGCTGGGCGAACTCGCGGCCAACCACGCGGTGCACGGGGCGCTGGTCGCCACCAACTTCTTCGGGGTCAACACCATCCCCATCGCCGTCAACGAGGCCGACTACGCACGCATGTGGGTACAGGCCGCCACGACGATGACCACCTACCAGGCCGTCAGTGCATCCGCTCTGGCGGCTGTCCCCGCGACGACGCCCGCGCCGACGATCGTCGTGCCGGGTGCGGAGGCGGGCACCGCCGGCGTCGCAGCGGTACAGGCGGCCGCGGTGGCCCCGGCCACGGATTCCGGCTCCAACCTCAACAACGCGGATACCTCGAGTGCCCAGCAGCAGGCCACCACGGCGACGCAGACCTATCCGTCGTGGATGGATCAGCTGACCCAGTGGCTGCAGCAGTACACCCAGAATTTCGCGTGGCCGGTGTCCAAGGACCTCAACCCCGGTGGATGGCCTTTCCCTCCGGTGCCGTGGGTGAACAGTCTCGCTGCGTTCTTCGGGCAGCTCGGCCTGTCGCCGGCCCTGTCGAGCGCGCTGGGCTGGGCCATCTTCCACACCCTGATGATCTTCTGGCCGTTCATCCAGCTCGCGATCCAGATGGCGGTGGTGCTCGCACCGGTCGTCGTCGCCGCCATCGGCGCGGCGGCGGCGGGCGGGGTGGCGGCGGCGGTCACCGCGATCAGCGTCGCGGTCCCGCTGTCGACGCCGGCGCCGTTGCCGGCCGTCGCGGCGGCGCCCGCACCGGTGGTCGCTCCGGCGCCGACGATCGCCACCGCGCCCGCCAGTGTGAGCCACGTGCCGACACCGGGCACGGCCCCGGCGACGACCGTCGCCGGTTCGGCCGGCGGCGGACCGGTGGGTGGGGGGCCCGGCGTCGGTTTCGGTCCCACCGCGACCGACGGAATCGGAGCCAACGTGTCCAATGCCCTGTACGCCGTGGGGCTTTCGGGACTGTCGGCGCGCGGCAGCGCGAGCAGCCGGTCACGCCGTAAGTCGGAGGAACCGTCGCCCGACGACGTCGACGCACCGGCTACGGCGGCCGCGGCGGCCGCGGCCAAAAAGAAGGCCCGGGCCCGCCGGCGCCGCGGCGGCACCGCCACCGAGCGCGCGTACCGCTACGAATTCATGGAGCTCGACGACGGTGCGGATCCCAGCGGTGACGCCGAAGATCCCTACGCCGCAAGCCCTTCCGAGGACAGCGCGGGACCGCTCGGGTTCGCCGGTGCCGCGGCAAAATCCGATGCCGCGCAAGCCGCCGGGTTGGCGACGTTGACCCGCGACGGGTTCAGCGACGGGCCCACCGTGCCGATGATGCCGAGCACCTGGGATCGTGACTAGCCCTGGTAGCGCCGCGGCGTAAAAACCCGGTCGGTGGAATCGTGTGAGTACCACTGGGTTTGCGACGACCCGATGATCAGCAGGCAGCGCATGTCGATCTCGCCGGGATTGAGATCGGCCAGCCTGACCACGCGGACGTCCTCGTCGGGGCCGGAGACGTTGCGGCCGATCACCACCGGGGTGCCGGGTTCGCGGTGGGCCATCAAGATGTCGCGCATGGCGCCGACCTGCCAGGTCCGCGACTTCGACGCCGGGTTGTAGATCGCCAGCACCAGGTCGGCGGCCGCGGCGGCCTGCAGCCGCGCGGAGATCACCTCCCACGGCTTGAGGCGGTCGGACAGCGAGATCACCGCGTAGTCGTGCCCCAGCGGGGCGCCGACCCGGCTGGCCACCGCCTGGGCGGCGGTCATCGCCGGAATCACCCGGACTTGCACCCCCGGCCATTCTTTGGCCTCTTCCAGCACCGCGGTCGCCATGGCGAACACACCCGGGTCGCCCGACGAGACGACCGCCACGGCGCGGCCCTGCTCGGCCAGCGCGCAGGCCAGCCGGGCCCGCTCGGGCTCGTCGCGGTTGTCGCTGGGGTGACGCCGCTGGCCGTCGCGAGCCGGCACACGGTCCAGGTAGCCGCCGTAGCCGATCAGGTCGGTCGCCGCGGCCAGCTCGCGGCGGGTCTGCGGCGTCATCCAGTCCATGTCGCCGGGACCAAGGCCCACCACGGTGACGCTGCCGGCGGCGGGGGAGCGCCGGCCGCGCTGCCCGCCCGGCAGGATGGCCAGCGAGAAGTATGGGACGCCGGCCTCGTCGACGTCGGAGGCGGGCAATATGCGTTGCGTGGCGGTGCTGGCCCGCTCGACGTAGAACGCGTCGTCAAGCTGTCCCGATGCCGAAAGCGCCTCCCGCACAGCGTGATACGAACGTCCGAGTTTGAGCACGACGGCGGCGTCGGCATCGGCGAGCCGACGGGTCAGCTCTTCGACCGGCAAGGTGCCCGGCAGCACCGACAGCACCTCGTCGCCGGCCACCAACGGTGTCGCGATGGCCGCCGAGGCGGCGCTCACCGACGTCACACCGGGCACGATGACCGCCTCGAACCGCTCGGTCAGCCGGGTGTGCAGGTGCATGTAGGAGCTGTAGAACAGCGGGTCGCCCTCGGCCAGCAGGGCGACGTTGCGGCCGGCATCGAGGTGCGCCGCGATGCGCTCGGTGGCCTCGACGTAGAAGTCCTCGATCGCACCCGCATAGCCGCCGGGATGGTCGGTGGTCTCGGTCGTGACGGGGTACACCAGGTGCTCCTCGATCTGACCGGGCCGCAGGTAGGGTTCGGCGATACCGCGCGCGATGCTGCGGCCGTGCCGGGCGCTGTGATAGGCCACCACGTCGGCCTCGCCGATCACCCGGGCGGCCTTGACGGTCACCAATTCCGGGTCGCCGGGCCCCAACCCGACGCCCCAGAGTGTGCCCCGGTCGGTCATTCGCGGTCGCTCGCGATCGCGTTGACGGCGGCGGCGGCCATGGCGCTGCCACCGCGGCGACCCTGCACCACCAGATACGAGAGCCCGCGCGGGTTGTCGATGAGTTCCTGTTTGGATTGCGCCGATCCGACGAAACCCACCGGCCCGCCCAGCACCGCCACCGGTGCTGGGGCGCCCTCGTCGATCAGTTCCAGCAGCCGAAACAGCGCGGTGGGTGCATTGCCGATGGCCAGTACGGCGCCGGCCAGCTTGTCGCCCAACTCCTCGGCCACCAGTTCCACCCCCGCTGCCGAGCGGGTGATGCCCCGGCGTGCGGCCAGCTGGGGGC
Source organism: Mycobacterium sp. MUNTM1 (assembly GCF_054660795.1). NCBI lineage: Bacteria > Bacillati > Actinomycetota > Actinomycetes > Mycobacteriales > Mycobacteriaceae > Mycobacterium > Mycobacterium sp. MUNTM1. Next base: position 39,864 of record NZ_BAAGDE010000031.1, on the reverse strand, counting down.
TGCGCGGATCGGCCACCAGCGACACCACCTGGTTGCCCGCCGGCAGGCGCGATCGGGTGATTCCGGCGGCCACCATCGACGAATCGCACAGCACGGGAGCACCCCTGCGTAACGCGGCACCCGTCCGCTCCACGACGTCGTCGGTGAACGCGACGTGCTCGGCGACGTCGACCTGGCCGCAGGTGTGGATCAGCCGGACCACCACCTGCGCCACGTCGGCGGGGAATCGCGCCAGGTCGGCTTCGGCGCGGATCGTCGCGAACGACTGGCGATAGATTTCCGCCGCGTCGCGGATGTAGTCGAGCACCCGCCCACCTTAAAGCTCACCGACGCGGCGACCCGCCGCACCCGGCTACAGCCGCCGGTATCCGTCCGGCGCGGCGACCAGCACCTCGCCGGCGAGGGGACTGCCGCACGCCCGGTCGCAGCCGACGAAGTGCCGGTGCACGGTCGAGGCGGGATCCAGCGCTCGCGCGGCGTCGGCCCGCACGTCGGCGCCCGAGCGCGCGCAGCCGGGGCTGCCGGTGCAGGCGCTGACAGTCAGCCACGGGGAGTTCTCGTCGAACACCAGGCCGAGGGGCGCCAGCACCCGCAGCGCGGTATCGGCCATGCCTTCAGTGAGGTCGCACACCAGCACCGAGCGCCACGGGGTGATCACCAGCGGCGCCTCGATCGCGGCCAGATACTCCGCGACGCGTGCGGGCAGCACACCCAGCGGCACCGCGGCGCCCAGCGTCACCCGCCCGTCGTCCTGGCCGATCCAACCCACCGGCGCCCTGGTGACGGCCGGGAAGGAGGTGGCGCCCGGGTCGGCGCCCGGGAGCAGCCGCCGCACATCGTCCAATTCCTGGACGCGCCAAGCCTTTCCGCGGATATCGACGAACCGCGTGGCGAGGGCGATCAGCGTCTCGACCACCTCGCCGGCCGCCAGCCGGACGCCGGTGTCGCGTCCGGCGAGCAACAGTGCACAGCCGTCGGGGGACGCATGCACCCCGACGTCGGCGCGCAGCCCCGACACGTCGGCGCGCCCGTCGTCCAGGCTGAACCAGAACCGGCCACCCAGCTCCATGAGCCTGGGTTCGGCGCACAGCGCGGCGTCGAGCTCGCCGACCCAGCGCCGGACATCGAGGTGGCCACCCGAGCGGCCCGATAGCGGTGAGGCCACGATGTTGCGGACCCGCTCGTGCGTCGTCGACGGCAGCAGGCCCGCCGCCGCAAGCGCCTCGCCCACCGCGGTCACGTCGGTCAGCCCGCGCAACTGCACGTTGCCCCGGGCGGTCAGCTCGAGCGTTCCCGAACCTGCCTGGTTACTGACGCCGGCCAGCGCGGCGAGCTGGGCGGCCGTGATCATGCCGCCGGGCAGCCGGATCCGGGCCAGGGCGCCATCGGCCGCCTGGTGCACCTGCAGCGCACCCGGGCATGCGTCGGTGTCGCGCGTCCTGGCCACCCGTCCACGGTACGGCCCCCGTTGAAGGCGGCGACCGGGATTGCCTTCAGCCAGACGTAAACCCTTACCCCGACCCCGGGCCGCGCCATAGCGTCGGCACAGTGAGCATTGCCACCGCGCTCGACGCTGCGCCGAACAAGCCGGGCAGCGCCCCAGCCGGCGGATTATGGGCGCGCCGCAAATGGGAGGTCGTGCGCGTCGCTTCGCCGCTGGCGCTGCTGGCGCTGTGGCAGCTGGGCAGCGCGATCGGTGTGATTCCCGCCGATGTGCTCCCGGCCCCCTCGTTGATCCTCGAGGCGGGCGTCGAGTTGACCCGCAACGGCCAGCTCGCCGACGCGCTGCACATCTCCACCGTCCGCGTTGTGGAGGGGCTGCTGCTGGGCGGGACCATCGGCATCGTGGCGGGCGCGGCGGTCGGCCTGTCCCGCTGGGTCGAATCGACCGTGGACCCCCCGATGCAGATGATCCGGGCGCTGCCGCACCTGGGCCTGATCCCGCTGTTCATCCTCTGGTTCGGCATCGGCGAGCTGCCCAAGGTGTTGCTCGTCGCCCTGGGGGTGGTCTTCCCGCTCTACCTCAACACCTTTTCGGCGATCCGGCAGGTCGATCCCAAGATGCTGGAAACCGCTCAGGTGCTAGGCTTTTCGTTCTCTCAGCGGTTCACCCGGATACTTGTGCCCAGCACGGCGCCACAGGTGCTCGTCGGTTTCCGCCAATCGCTGGCCATCGCCTGGCTGACGTTGATCGTCGCCGAGCAGATCAACGCCGACAAGGGAATCGGCTTCCTGATCAATAACGCCCGCGATTTTCTGCGAATCGACATCATCATCTTCGGGCTGACCATCTACGCGCTGTTGGGCATCATCACCGACGCGCTCGTCCGGCTCATCGAACGCCGCACGCTGCGGTACCGACACTGAAAGGTCAAGGGTTGACACTCATTGCGGAATCGGCCGCCGCTATCCGCGGGCGGACCGACATCGCCGGCGAGCTGCGCCACGTCGACAAGTGGTACGGAAACCGGCAGGTGCTCAACGACGTTTCGGTGCGGGTGCAGCGCGGCGAGATCGTCGCGCTGGCCGGGCGCAGCGGCTCGGGCAAATCGACGGTGCTGCGGGTGCTCGCCGGACTCTCGGATGACCACAGTGGGCAGCGGGTGGTAGCCGGCGCGCCGGCGCTGGCATTCCAGGAGCCGCGCCTGTTCCCATGGCGCGATGTGCGGACCAACGTCGGTTACGGCCTGACCCGCAGCCGCCTCCCGCGGGCGCAGGTCCGGGATCGCGCCGACCGGGCGCTGGCCGACGTCGGGCTGGCCGACCACGCCGGGGCGTGGCCGCTGACGCTGTCCGGCGGTCAGGCGCAACGGGTTTCGCTGGCGCGCGCGCTGGTGGCCGAGCCACAACTGCTGCTGCTCGATGAGCCGTTCGGTGCGTTGGACGCGCTGACCCGGCTGACCATGCACACCCTGCTGCTGGACCTGTGGCGCCGGCACGGGTTCGGGGTGTTGCTGATCACCCATGACGTCGACGAAGCGGTCGCGCTCGCCGATCGTGTGCTGGTGCTCGAGGAAGGCCGCGTCGTGCACACGCTGACCATCGACGAGCCTCGCCGCGCACCCGGTGATTCCGGTGCGCACACCGAGCGGCATCGCGCGGAGCTGCTGGATCGTCTTGGTGTGCGACTTTGAGGCGGGGTTTCGTCGCGCTGACGGCGACGCTCGTGTTCCTGTTGGCCGGATGTGTCTCGCGCACAGCCAGTTTGGGCCCCAAACCGCCGCCGGCCGCGGTGCCGCTCTCGGAGCTGTCCGGTCTCACCCTGCAAGTGGGGGATCAGAAGGGTGGCACCGAAGCGCTGCTGCGCGCCGCGGGGCAGCTGGACAACCTGCCCTATCGCATCGCGTTCTCGACGTTCACTTCCGGGCCGCCGCAAGTCGAGGCGGCCACTGCGGGCAAGATCGACTTCGCGATCACCGGGAACACCCCGCCGATCTTCGGGGCTGCCAGCAACGCGAAGATCAAGGCGGTCTCCGCATACGGCGGCGGCGGAGCGGGCAATCGCGTTCTGGTACATGCCGATTCACCGATCACGTCGGTCGCCGACTTGCGAGGCAAGGCAATCGCCGTCGCCAAGGGCAGCTCGTCGCACGCCAACCTGCTGGCCCAGCTGGACAAGGCCGGGCTCAAGCCCGCCGAGGTGAAGTTCGTGTTCCTGCAGCCCGCCGATGCGCTGTCGGCGTTCAGCCAGCACCAGGCCGACGCCTGGGCCATCTGGGATCCGTATACGGCCCAGGCCGAACAGCAGATCCCGGTGCGCAGCATCGCCGAGGCGCAGGGCGTCACCAATGGCGACTGGGTGGGCGTCGCATCCGACCAGGCGCTGGACGACCCGAAACGCAACACCGCGCTGTCCGACCTGTTGGTACGTTTCGAGAAGGCCGTGCAGTGGGCCAGGGCTCATCCCGAAGAATGGGCCCAAGAATATTCCGCCGCAGTAAGATTGGATCCTCGAGCCGCGGCGGTCGCGGCGACGCGCAGCCTGCGGCTACCGACCGAACTCAATGACGGTGTGGTCGCGTCGGAGCAGAAGCTGGCCGATTTGTTCGCGGCCGCAGGCCAGCTCGCGTCGTCGCCCAGGTTTGCCAACTGGGTCGACCGTCGATTCAATGAGACGTTGCGACCAGGTCTCGTCAGCTGACCTGCGGGGTGAGTTGACCCGGCGCGATACGGCCGTTGCCTGATCGAGGGTTGAACACGCGTCAGTGCGGGCATCCTCGTGCCCGTGAGAACGGTGGAATATGCCCCTGGCCGGCGGGCCGATGTCTTCGGCGAGCCGGCGCCGTCCACGATCTTGCTGTGGCATGGCGCGCAAACCGATGCCCGCGCCGCCGTCGGCCCGCTGGCCGGCATGCTGGCGGGGCGCGCCGCGGTGGTGGTGGCACCGGACTGGAACTCCCATGCCGATGACGGCGGGCGCGCGGACCTGCTGCGGTCGCTGGAGTTCACCCGCGACCTCGCCGCCGACGCCGGCCGCATCCTGCTCGTCGGGTGGTCGATGGGCGGTGCCGCCGCGGCGGGCGTGACGCTGCACGCGGCGCAATTCGGCTTCGTTCCGGCGCACACGGTGTGCCTCGCCGGAGCCTTCATGGTCCCCGACCCGATCTCCGGTGAGCCGCTGGCCGACGGGCTGAGTGCGGCCGATGTCGGTTCGCCGTTCTCGTTGCTGCACGGCCTCGACGATGACGTCGTGCCCGTGGATGCCAGCAGGGATTTCGCCGCCCGCCTGGAGCGTGCCGGCTGGCCGGTGGAGGTGGTGGAACTGGCGGCCGATCACGGGTCGATCGCCGGCGCCGACTACGACGCCCTCGCGGACCGCTACGAACCGGCCAGGGACGGCCCGGCTCGAATCGTGGCGCAACAGGTCGCCGACCGGATCGCGGCGATGCTGGGCGGTTGACCGGTCCCAGTAGGTGCGAGCACGCCTCGTTGCGGTACGAATGACGGGTGGCTGAGCCGACCATCCTGCTGTTGTCGACATCCGATACGGACCTGATCAGCGCCCGTTCCAGCGGGAAGAACTATCGGTGGGCCAACCCGTCGCGGCTGTCGGACGACGAACTGCCCGACCTGCTGGCCGGTGCCGCCATCGTGGTGGTGCGGATTCTCGGCGGCTACCGGGCGTGGCAGAGCGGCATCGACACGGTGATCGCCAGCGGGGTGCCCACGGTGTTGGTCAGCGGGGAGCAGGCCGCCGACGCCGAGTTGACCGGCCTGTCCACGCTGGCGGCCGGCATCGCGGTGCAGGCGCACATCTACCTGGCCCACGGCGGCGTGGACAACCTGCGCCAGTTGCATGCGTTCCTCTCGGACACCGTGCTGATGACCGGGTTCGGCTTCACCCCGCCGGTCGTGACCCCGACGTGGGGCGAACTGCCACGGCCGAACGCCATGGCTACCGACGGCCCGACGATCGCCGTGCTGTACTACCGCGCGCAGCACCTGGCCGGCAACACCGGCTACGTCGAGTCGCTGTGCCGCGCCATCGAGGACGCCGGGGCGCGGGCGATGCCGGTCTACTGCGCGTCGCTGCGCACCGCCGAACCCGAACTCCTGCAACGGCTGGGCGACGCCGACGCTATGGTGGTCACCGTCCTGGCGGCCGGGGGACTCAAGCCGGCCACGGTGTCGGCCGGCGGCGATGACGACAGCTGGAACGTCGAACACCTTGCCGCGCTGGATATCCCGATCCTGCAGGGGCTGTGCCTGACCAGCCCGGGCGCCCGAGGGGGGGCGGACCGCCCCCGCCGGGGCCCGCGCCGCGGGGGGGTGGGCGGAGAGGTTTTTGGGGTAGGAGAGAACGCGGGGGGGGGGGGGGGACGGCGGCCACCAGGGGGGGGGGGATAGACGGGGGGGGGGGGGGGCGG
>NZ_BAAGDE010000031.1:0-33987 GCF_054660795.1 Mycobacterium sp. MUNTM1 | reverse complement strand
TTGCGTACCGCTGCCAGGTGTAAACCTTCGCGGGCGGGTTTTACCCCTTCTTTCTGGGGCTGTGCCTCACACGCCGGGGGGCTCTTGGGCGCGGCAACGACGACGGCCTGAGCCCGCTCGACGTGGCAAGTCAGGTGGCGGTGCCCGAGTTCGACGGCCGCATCATCACGGTGCCGTTCTCCTTCAAGGAGATTGACGACGACGGCCTGATCTCTTACGTCGCCGACGCGGAACGTTGCGCCCGAGTCGCGGGCCTGGCGGTCCGTCACGCGCGGCTGCGGCACATCGCCCCGGCGGATAAGCGGGTGGCACTGGTGTTCTCGGCCTATCCCACCAAACACGCCCGCATCGGCAACGCGGTCGGGTTGGATACGCCCGCGAGCGCCGTCGCGCTGCTGCAGGCGATGCGCGCGCACGGCTACCGGGTGGGTGAGCTCCCGGGCGTGGAGGCCGATGACGGCGACGCCCTGATCCACGCGCTGATCGAGCGGGGCGGACAGGACCCCGACTGGCTCACCGAAGGCCAGCTGGCCGGCAACCCGATCCGGGTGTCCGCCAAGGACTACCGCGAATGGTTCGCCACCCTGCCCACCGAATTCACCGACGCCGTCACCGAGCACTGGGGCCCGGCACCCGGGAATCTCTTTGTGGACCGCAGTAACGATCCCGACGGTGAAATCGTCATCGCCGCAATGCAATCGGACAATCTGGTGCTGATGGTGCAGCCGCCCCGCGGCTTCGGGGACAATCCGGTCGCCATCTATCACGATCCCGACCTGCCGCCCAGCCACCACTACCTGGCCGCCTATCACTGGCTGGACGTCGGCTTCGGGTCGCACGCGGTGGTGCACCTGGGCAAGCACGGCAACCTGGAATGGCTGCCCGGCAAGACGCTGGGCATGTCGGCGGCCTGCGGCCCCGACGCCGCGCTGGGCGACCTGCCGATGATCTACCCGTTCCTGGTCAACGACCCCGGCGAGGGCACACAGGCCAAGAGGCGCGCGCACGCCGTGCTGGTCGACCATCTGATCCCGCCGATGGCGCGCGCCGAATCCTACGGTGACATCGCGCGTTTGGAGCAGCTACTCGACGAGCACGCCAACGTCGCCGCGCTGGACCCCGGCAAGCTGCCCGCCATCCGCCAGCAGATCTGGACGCTGATGCGAGCCGCGAAGATGGACCACGATCTGGGCCTGACCGAACGTCCCGAGGAAGACTCGTTCGACGACATGCTGCTGCACGTCGATGGCTGGCTGTGCGAGATCAAGGACGTTCAGATCCGCGACGGCCTGCATATTCTGGGGCAAAAGCCAACGGGGGAAGCCGAACTGGATCTGGTGCTCGCGATCCTGCGGGCCCGCCAACTGTTCGGCGGCGAGCACACCCTGCCCGGATTGCGGCAGGCCCTGGGCCTGGCCGAGGACGGAACCGACGACCGGAGCGCGGTCGACCGCACCGAGGCCGTTGCCCGCGAGCTCGTCGCCGCCCTGCAGGCGACCGGCTGGGACGCCGATGCGGCCGACCGGATCGCCGGCAACGCCGACGTCGCCGCGGTCCTTCGGTTCGCGGCCACCGAAGTGGTGCCGAGGCTCGCCGGCACCGCCGCCGAAATCGAGCAGGTGCTGCGCGCCCTGGACGGCCGGTTCATTGCCGCCGGCCCGTCGGGGTCGCCGCTGCGCGGTCTGGTCAACGTGCTGCCCACCGGGCGCAACTTCTACTCGGTGGATCCCAAGGCGGTGCCGTCGCGGCTGGCCTGGGAAGCCGGCGTGGCGCTGGCGGATTCGTTGCTCGCCCGCTACCGCGACGACCATGGGCAGTGGCCCCGATCGGTCGGGCTGTCGGTGTGGGGCACCTCGGCCATGCGCACCGCCGGTGACGACATCGCCGAAGTCCTTGCCCTGCTCGGTGTCCGCCCGGTGTGGGATGACGCTTCGCGGCGCGTCGTCGATCTGGCGGCGATTCCGCTGGCCGAGCTGGGCCGCCCGCGTATCGACGTGACGGTGCGCATCTCCGGGTTCTTCCGGGATGCCTTCCCGCACGTCGTGACGATGCTCGACGATGCGGTGCGGCTGGTCGCCGAGCTCGACGAGCCGGCCGAAAACAACTTCGTCCGAGCGCACGCCCAGGCCGACCTGGCTCAGCACGGCGATCAACGGCGCTCCACCACAAGGATTTTCGGTTCCAAGCCGGGAACCTATGGCGCGGGCCTGCTGCAACTGATTGACAGCCGCAACTGGCGCGACGACGCCGACCTCGCCGCCGTGTACACGGCGTGGGGTGGCTTCGCCTACGGCCGCGATCTGGACGGCCGCGAGGCCGTCGACGACATGAACCGGCAGTACCGGCGCATCGCGGTGGCCGCCAAGAACACCGACACCCGCGAACACGACATCGCCGATTCCGACGACTATTTCCAGTACCACGGCGGCATGGTGGCCACCGTGCGCGCGCTGACCGGTCAGGCGCCGGCCGCCTATATCGGCGACAACACCCGCCCCGATGCGATCCGAACCCGCACGCTGTCGGAGGAGACCACCCGGGTGTTCCGGGCGCGCGTGGTCAATCCGCGATGGATGTCGGCGATGCGCCGGCACGGATACAAGGGTGCGTTCGAGATGGCGGCGACGGTGGACTACCTGTTCGGCTACGACGCGACGGCCGGGGTGATGGCCGACTGGATGTACGAACAGCTCACCGAGCGCTACGTGCTGGACCCGGAGAACCGCAAGTTCATGTCGGAATCCAATCCCTGGGCGCTGCACGGCATGGCTGAACGACTCTTGGAGGCCGCGGGGCGTGGCATGTGGGCGCAGCCGCAACCGGAAACGCTGGACGGGCTACGCCAGGCGCTGCTGGAAACCGAGGGCGATCTGGAGGGCTGACGCTCCTCTGTCTCGAGCGTGACGGTGCAGTCACTTTCGGGCCCCAACGTGACTGCACCGTCACGCTCGAAGGCTGACGGGCCCGTCAGATGAAGTCCGACCCGCCATCGACGTTGACCGTCGCGCCGGTGACGTAGCCGTTGCGCCGCGACGCCAGGTAGGCGGTCAAGGAGGCGACTTCTTCGGGCAGGCCCGCGCGGCCGAGGTCACAGGGCTGGTGAAAGTTGTTGTCGATCCAGGTCATGACGTCCACCGGGTTGGTGGCGTCGAGACCATCGGCGGCGAGGACGTCCCTGAGCGCTTCGGTGAAGCTTGCGGTGACAATGGTTCCCGGGCACACGCAGTTGACCAGGATACCGTCTGTGGCAAGGCTTTTCGATAGGTTCTTGGTGACACTGGCCAACGCCGATTTCGATGCCGTGTAGGCGATGATCCGCGGGTTCTGCCGCTGAATCGAATGCGCGGACAACGCGACGATGCGGGCCCAGTCCGCGGAGCGCAGCAGCGGTAAGGCGGCCCGAATCGATCGGACGCCCGACATCGTGCCGAGGGTGAACGCCTCGTCCCACTGTGAATCGTCCATCTGCTCGAAGTAGCCGTCGCCGGGTCCGATCGTGTGGACCAGGGCGTTGAGTCGCCCCCAGCGTTGCGCGACGGTGGCGAAGCCGGCGGTGATGGACTCGGCGTCGGTCATGTCCACGCTGATACCTACGGCATCCGGAGCACCCGCCCGCCGCAGTGATGAGACGGCGGCATCGAGCGCCCGCTGGCCCCTGGCCATCACGGCCACGCTGGCTCCTTCGGCCGCAAGGGTTTCGGCGATGGCCAGTCCCATGCCCTTGCTGCCGCCGGTGACCACGGCCGTCGATCCGGCAAAGCCCAGGTCCATCGCTAGTCTCCTTTGATCGGTTCTTCAACGCGCACGCCCAGCCCGCGCAGGCAGAACTGCAGCATGCGTTCGCGGAAAGCGTTGCGGTCGAAATCGCCCGTCGCCCAGTGCTCGTTGATGCCTGCCCAGACCACCCCGTGAATGAACTGGGCGTCCGTCATCGGGTCGACGTGGTGGAACACCCCGCTCTGCAGGCCGCGCCGCAGCGCCTCGGTGAGCGGCTTGAGCATCTCCGCGTACGCGGGCTGAATGAGAGCGGCGGACTGTGACTGAGCCTCCATCGACACACGCCGCAGGTCGGATTTGATGTTGTCGTCGAACGCCAGGTCGAGTCGTCCGTCGATCCATGCCGCGACCGCGTCGACCGCCGTGGCGGCAGGTGCCATCCGGCGTCGCAGTCGCCGTTCCTCCGCGCGCGCCATATCGAGATACAGCGCGGCCACCAAGTCGTCCTTGGATTCGAAGTGCCGATAGAACGCCCGGGTGCCCAGTGCGGCCCGGTCCAGCACCGCGCCGATGCTGAGCTTCCCAATTCCCTGCTCCCGCAGAATGGTTGAAGCGGCGGCCAGGATCTCGCGGCGCACCGCTGCGTCCGGGCCGAGTTTTTCGCGTCGCCGCCTGCGCGGGGTGCTCACGGATTCAGGCCGTCGCGTCGTAGGCGGCGAGATAGTCCGCAAACCGCTCGCGAACGCCTTCGGGCGTCAGGCCGTAGTCGGCCAGGTCATAGTCATGCGCGCCGCGGGAGCCGGGCCGGTGATCCGCGGCCCACCGGGTGACCGCGCCGAGGGTGGCATCGGTGAAGGCCAAGCCCAGGGTGGCGTAGCTGGTTCGCAGCGTGCCCACCGGATCGGTCTGAAGGTCCGCGAACGAGACGTCGGCGAATCGGTCGTCGCCCATCCGGCGGCGGAAATCCATTGCCCGCCGAACACCTTCGACCCAGCTGTCGACCTGCTCGGCGCCGAGCTCGCTGGCGTCGTCGCGGTCGCTGCTCCAGCTACGCACATACCGGATCAGGCTGCAGACCGAACCCATCACTTTGGCCGGATCGCGATGACTCCACAGGAATTTAGCGCCGGGATACGCCTCGACGAGCGCGTCGAGGGCGAACATGTGCACGGGTGTCTTGAGATGCCACAGCACCGGTGGGCAGTGCCATTGCAACAGCCGGAGCACTCGCCGATGAAAGACGTAGGTCTCGCGCATGTCGCAGCCCATCAACCACGCGAGATACCCGGGCGCGCGCACGGCGCCGTCAAAGTGGAAGGTGCGGAAGCTCATCCCCATCAGGTCCTGGCATTCGGTCGGCGCCGTGGCCTCGGAGTTGTACAAGGTTTTCATCAGCGGGAACATGTCGTCGAGCATCTTCAGGCCGGCCTCGGCCTGCGCGATCCGCGGGTCGTTGTGTTCGGTGGCGGCCTCCGGCGGCGGGGTGGGCGCCTGCGATTCCCACATCCGCAGCGATCGGAACTGGGGATCGGCGGCGACCAGCTGGCTCAGCGCGGTGGTTCCGGTGCGGGGCAGGCCGATGACGAAGACGGGGCCCCCGACCGCCTGGTCGTCGATCTCGGGGTGTTGCCGGTAGGCGTCCTCGACCTTGAGGCGCTGGATCAGCGCGTTGCTGATGGTGGCGTGCTGGATGACCCGCCCGGTGTCGTTGAGGTCCGCCTCGTGGTTCAGCGCGTCGACGATGCGTTCGAGTCCCTCGCGGTAGTAGGGCGATCCGAAATCGTCGAGGCCGGTTGCGGTTCGGGCGCCGTCCTCTAACTCGTCGGCATCGAAGGTCACCGTCCGAACCTTTCGTGCACCGCGCGGCGCCGGGCCGCGAGGATTGCTGCGCGCTCTTCGGGGGTGACTTGTGCGGTGTCCGAAGGCAACTCGGTGTGGATATCGCCGAACGGCACCACTCGTGTCGTCGGGGTGGGCGCCGTTTCGGTGCGCACGCAGCGCAGGATGATCGGGCCGTTGCTGTGGCCGGCGGTGTCGAGCCAGTTGGCGATCCCGGGGTCACGATCGCACAGCACCACGCGGACCAATCCATCGGAATCCCTGGCCGCCTGATGGGCATTCAGGCTGGACTGGTGGCGCCCGTAATGGATCGTCTCCCACCACGGATTGCCGATCGAGAAGCTCCAGTAGATGCCTTGTGGTGGTTCCACCTCGACGATGAGGGCCTCGCCCGCCTGTAGTTCCCATCGCCCGATCACCGGCCGGTTCTCCGCGGCGGCCCCCATGTCGGTGCGATCGATCGGGGGCAGGAAGCCATTGGGCGGCGCGGCGGACCCGAACTGCAAAAAGAACGCCAGGTTGTCCGCGACGAAGTCACCGAGCGCGGTCAGTTGCCTGGTCACCGCCGAGTGGGGATCGACCGAACCGGGCGTGGGCCGGGCTGGGCCACCGAGTCGCTCGATGCGCAGCGACGATGGCACCTCGGTATCCCAGTCGTAGAAGAAGTGCCGCACCGTCAACGTGGGATGCTCACCTTCGATACGCATCCAATTACCCTCTTGCCCCGGCTGTTTCGAGGTCGACAGCACCACCTCGAAGTTTCCGTCGGAATCGGTGTCGAGCTCGTCGACCAACTCGTTGGCGGTGGCGGTGATGCCGTTCATCGTCTGGAGCCCGACGTAGCGGGCGGTGCCGCGGTTGCCGTACAGCCGATAGCTCTCCCCGCCGCGCAGCGCGGCGCGGGTGTACAGGCAGTCCGGGCATTCCATTCCCCAGGTCACGACGTCATCGGTGCTGGTGCGTCGGACGCGCAGTGCCGGATCCGGATCGAACCGCAGCGCCTCGTCGATACCCGCGGTGAGCAGCACCAGCAGGTGCCGGATTCCGGCGGCGACGTCGACCCGATTGCGGCTCGCCGGCTCGGATTCGACGGTCCGTGCGGCTTCGTCGAGCCGGCTCAAGAGTTGTGACCACGCCGCAAACAGATCGGGATCGCTCGTCTCGCTCGACGATTCCAAGGCCGCCTCGGCGATGGTGAACGGCAACCACGCCAGCGGCTTCTTCGGATCGCCCATGAATGCCTACTTCGGTCGGTGCTCTGCTTTCTTAATTGAAAACGGCGTTTTCATTTAAGCTGTCATGACTATCGCAGCCGAGGGCCGAGAATGTCAACGCCCGACCCTCGCGGCGGTACGTTGTTCTGGTGACGCCGACCTTCGCCGACCTTGCCAAGGCGCAGTACATCCTGCTGACCACGTTCACCAAGGACGGCAAACCCAAGCCGACGCCGATCTGGGCCGCCCTGGACAAGCAGCGCGGCGATCGACTTCTGGTGATCACCCAGGAAACGTCGTGGAAGGTCAAGCGAATCCGCAATACCCCGCGGGTCACGCTGGCCACCTGCACCATGAACGGCCGGCCCACCAGCGAGGCCGTCGAGGGAACCGCGGCCATCCTCGACAAGTCGGAGACGGCCGCGGTCTACGACGCGATCGGCAAGCGTTATGGCGTCGTGGGCAAGGTGTTCAACTTCTTCAGCAAGCTGCGCGGCGGGATGAAGAACAACGTCGGCCTCGAGCTGAAAGTGGCCTGAACGCCAAGGCGCCGTGGCCACCGTTCTCATCCCGATCCCGGACCGCGACTTCGACCCGACCGAGGTCGCGGTCAGCTGGAAGGTGCTGACGCGAAGCGGCCACCGGGTGGTCTTCGCGACCGAAACCGGCGCGCCCGGGGTGGCCGACGACATCATGGTGACGGGCCGCGGATTGGACCTGTGGTCCGCGCTGCCGGTGCTGGGCGCGATTCCGCTGATCGGCTTGACGCTGCGGGCCAACAAAGACGGGCGCGCCGCCTATCGAGACATGGTGCACTCCAACGAGTTTCAGCATCCGGTTTCCTGGGCCGAGGCCGGCCTCGACGGCGTCGACGCGCTGCTGTTGCCGGGTGGACACCGCGCACGGGGGATGCGCAGCTACATCGACAGCGACCTCCTGCACCGGCTGGTGGTGGAGGCCTTCGCCCGGGATCTGGTGGTGGCCGCCATCTGTCATGGGGTGCTGCTCGCCGCGCGCAGCGTCGATCCCAAAACCGGCCGCTCCGTCCTGTACGGACGCAAGACCACGGCGTTGACGTGGGCAATGGAGCGGTTGGCCTGGCGGCTCACCCGAATGACGCGGTTCGGGGATCGCGACTATTACCGGACCTATACCGAGCAGCCGGGCCAACCCGGCGGGTACATGTCGGTGCAGTCGGAAGTCACACGCGCGCTTGCAGATCCGACCGATTTCCGCGACGTCGCCCGCGGATCACCGCACTGGCGGCGGAAAACCTCGGGCATGGCGCGCGACACGGCGACCGATTCGCGTCCCGCGTTCGTCGTCGACGACGGCCGCTACGTGTCGGCGCGCTGGCCCGGCGACACCCACACGTTTGCAACGGTGTTGGCGCAGAAGCTGACCGCCGCGCATTAAAGCCGTTACGTCGCGGCGCCCGCCAGATGCTCGCCGAAGAAGGCGAACACCCGTCGCCACGCATCCTCGGTTGCCTCGTGGTCATAGCCGAAACCCGCGATCCGAAGCAGCGGTTGGCCCGGCAGCTCGTTGGCGAAGCTGTGCCCGACGCCCGGATACGTCTTCACATCGGCGGTGATGTTGTTGGCCGCGATGGTCTTGTTCAGCTTCTCGGGCGCACCCCGGCCCAATGGGTCACGGCCGCCGAAGCTGGCCACCACCGGGCACGCGCCGTCGAGCGTCTTGTCCAGGTTGCGGGGCAGGGGAGTGCCATAGAACGGAGCGGAGGCACCGAAACCCTTGGGCGACATGACAAGAGCGAACTGGCCGCCCATGCAGAACCCGGCGATGCCCACCTGGCCGGAACATTGCGGCGAGGCTTTCAGATGATCGCGCGCCGCCAGGATGTCGTCGAGGGCGCGGCCGCGCTTCGTCTGCAGCTCCTTCATGACGCGGGTGATGCAGCGCATGCGGCCGCCGCGCGAATACAGGTTCGGGGTGAGCGCCAGATAACCCGCCGCGGCGATGCGGTCGTTAATCGACTGCTTGTCCCGGCCATAACCGATCGCGTCGTGGATCACCACCACACCCGGCCACGGGCCTTGGCCCGAGGGCGTGCTGAGTAACGCATCGATCGGTCCGTCGGGCGTATCGATCTGAATCGTCGTCATAGCGTCATCTAACTGCAACCACACTGGCGAGCACCACGGGAACTTGGGCGCGGCCCGCACACGTTGGTCTGGCATGGTGTCGCGGCTGTTGCTGATCTACGCCGTCGTCGAACTCGGGGTGATCTTCGCGTTGGTGTCGACGATCGGATGGGGCTGGACCCTGCTGGCGCTGGTGGGGACCTTCCTGCTCGGCTGGGGCATCGTCGCCCCGATGGCCGGGTCGCACGTCATCCGCCGGATCGGGCAATTGCGCTCGGGCCTGGCCGACCAACGCGCTGCGGGCGATGGTGCGCTGGTCAGCCTGGCCGCACTGCTCGTCCTCGTTCCCGGCTTGGTCAGCACCGCGCTGGGCCTGCTGCTGCTGATCCCGCCGGTGCGGTCGGCCGTCGGCCCCGGCTTGGCGGCCAGGGCGGTGCGCAGGTTGCAGCGCCAGATGCCGGGATTCAGTTACGCGAGCGTCCTTCGCCCGGAGCCTCAGCCGGCGAGCGGCTACTACTCGGATGCCGGCTCGAAAGCCGGGTATGGCCGGGGCGATTACATCGACGGCGAGGTCATCGATGTCCGCGACGTCGAGGCGCCGGCGCGGCCGCAACGATTCGAAGGACGCTGACGCGTCGCGGGGCACCCGCCGACCGTTGGTCCCCATCCGAAAGCTGGCACGTAGTTTTGGCCTGTGACCGATGGTCCCACTTGCCCCCTCGCCGCTGCGAGGTACCCCAGCCCAGGCGATTCACGGCCTGCATCGTCGCGAGACGTGACCGATCGTGACGGTTAGTCCCGCGTCGGTGTCCCTGCTGATCAACGGCCGGGTCCACAGCCCGGCCCAGCCCGACGCGACCGCGATGGCCGTCCGCGACGGCGTCGTGGCGTGGCTAGGCGGCGACGAGGTCGGCCGCCGCATGTTTCCCGACGCAGACGTGGAGGATCTCCAGGGCGGGTTCGTGGCGCCGGGGTTCGTGGACAGCCACATCCATCTCACCGCCACCGGGCTGACCCTCAGCGGGCTGGACCTGCGCCCGGCGGCCTCCCTCGCCGAATGCCTACAGCTGGTCGCCGACTATGCCGCCGCACACCCCGGCCGGCCGGTGTGGGGCCATGGCTGGGACGAAACCTCGTGGCCGGAAAACACCCCGCCGACTACCGCCGACCTGGACGCCGTCCTCGGCGACCGGCCCGCATACCTGGCCCGCGTGGACGTGCACTCCGCGCTGGCGTCGACGGGCCTGCGACGGCTGGCCGCGGAGCTCGCGGCGGCGGCGGGTTTCAGCGCCGAGGGTCCGCTGGTCGGCGACGCCCACCATCTGGTGCGCGCCGTCGCCCGGGGCCTGCTGACGGGCGAACAGCTCGCCGAAGCCCGTGCCGCAGCGTTGCGGGCTGCCGCGGCGGCCGGCATCGTCGCGGTGCACGAATGCGCCGGGCCTCAGATCGGTGGGATCGACGACTGGCTGCAGTTGCGGGCCCTCGATCACGGCGTCGAGGTGATCGGCTACTGGGGCGAGCCGGTCAGCAGCCCCGCCCAGGCGCGCGAGCTGATGGCGGCGACGGGGGCCCACGGGCTGGCCGGTGACCTGTTCGTCGACGGGGCCCTGGGGTCACGCACGGCCTGGCTGCACGAGCCGTACGCGGACGCCCCGGGGTGCACCGGAACCTGCCATCTCGATTCGGATGCCGTCGAGGCGCACGTGCGAGCGTGCACCCAGGCCGAGGTCACCGCCGGATTCCACGTCATCGGGGACGCCGCGGTCGCGTCCGTGGTCGAGGCCTTCGAGCGCGTCGTCGCCGACCTCGGGCCGGTCGCGGTCGCCCGCTGCGGGCACCGCCTCGAGCACGTCGAGATGGTCAGCGCCGATCAGGCCGCCCAACTGGGCCGGTGGGGCGTCATCGCCAGCGTGCAGCCCAATTTCGATGCGCTCTGGGGCGGCGCCGACGGCATGTACGCGCGGCGGCTCGGTGCCCAGCGAGGCAGTCGGCTCAACCCATTTGCGCTGTTAGCATCCCAAGGCGTGCCCCTCGCGCTCGGTTCCGACGCTCCGGTCACGGGCTTCGACCCGTGGGTGAGCGTGCGCGCGGCCGTCAACCACCGCACCCCCGGCAGCGGCGTCTCGGCGCGGGCCGCGTTTGCCGCCGCCACCCGCGGCGGCTGGCGAGCGGCCGGTGTCCGCGACGGCAAGACCGGCACGCTGGTGCCGGGAGCGCCGGCCTCGTACGTCGTCTGGGACGCCGGGGACCTGGAGGTGCACGCCCCGCGTGACACCGTCCAGCGCTGGTCGACGGACCCGCGGTCGCGCGTGCCCGCGCTGCCGCGCCTGGGTCGCGACGACGCCCTGCCGCGGTGCCGGCGCACGGTGCATCGGGGCGCTGTCATCCATGGCTAGGGACCGGCTCGGCGGCGAGGGGCCCGCGGACCGATCCGACGCCGCCGACGAGGATCCGCCGCGGTGGCCTGACACCGACCCCATCGGCGACGAGGCCGAGTCGGACCGCGACGACCAGCCCATCCGCGTCGAGCCCGAGGCCCAGGACGACGAGCGCGACGGCGAACCCGAGGACGCCGCGGAACCGGGACCGCCCAAGGGGCCGGCCGGTCCGAGCCTGGGCGGTCGGCTGGGGACCGAGGCGCGCGGCGCGGTAACCGGCCTGGTGGCCGCGGTGATTGCCCGGCTGCCCGCCGCCCAGGCGGCGATGCTGCCGCGCCTGACCCGGCTGAGTTGCGTCGTGGTGGGCGGCTTGCTGCTCTGCGCCAGTTTCCCGTCGCTCAATTGGTGGTGGGGTGCGGTGGTGGCCGCCGCGTTGCTGGCGTGGGTGTTGGCGCACCCCGCGACCACGCCTGCGGGCGGCCTCGGTTACGCGTTCCTCTTTGGGCTGGCCTTCTACCTGCCGCTGCTGCCGTGGGTCGGGCTCCTGGTCGGCCCCATCCCGTGGATCGCGCTCGCCACCGTCTGCGCGCTGTTTCCCGCCCTCTTCGGACTGTGCGCCGTCATCGTGCGTCGGCTGCCCGGCTGGCCCGTCTGGTTCGCGCTGATCTGGGCCGCCCAGGAGTGGCTCAAGTCGATCCTGCCGTTCGGCGGCTTCCCCTGGGGGTCGGTGGCGTTCGGTCAGACGCATGGTCCGTTCCTGCCGCTGGTCCAGCTCGGCGGCGTGGCGCTGCTGTCCATGGCGATCATGCTGGTGGGCTTCGCCGCGACGGCCATCGCGCTGGAGATCGTCAAGTGGTGGCACTCCGGTCACCCGGCGGGCGACAGGGGCGCCGCGGATGCCGCGCACCCCGACCAGCCGCCGCCCGCGGTGGTGCTGCCCGGCGTCTGCATCTGCCTGGTGCTCTTCGCGTCGCTCATCGTCTGGCCGCAGGTGCGCCACGCCGGTACCGGGTCGGGTGGCGAGCCGGCGGTGACCGTCGCGGCCGTGCAGGGCAACGTGCCGCGGCTGGGCTTCGAGTTCAACGAACAGCGGCGCGCGGTGCTGGACAACCACGTCCAAGAAACCCTGCGCCTGGCCGAGGACGTGCGCTCCGGAGCCGCCCCGCAACCGCAGTTCGTGATCTGGCCGGAAGACTCGTCGGACATCGACCCGCTGGTCAACCACGACGCCGCGCTGGAGATCTCGCAGGCCGCGGCGGCGATCGGCGCTCCGATCCTGATCGGCAGCGTGCTCGAAGTGCCGGGACGCCCGCCGCAGGATCCGAACTACACCAACACCATGATCGTGTGGAATCCGGCCGGCGGCCCGGCCGATCGCCACGACAAGGAAATCGTGCAGCCGTTCGGCGAGTACCTGCCGATGCCGTGGCTGTTCAAACACCTGTCCGGCTACGCCGGTCGCGCCGGAAGCTTCGTGCCCCGCCAGGGTTCCGGGGTGGTGCACATCGCGGGGGTGCCGCTCGGCGTCGCGACCTGCTGGGAAGTGATCTTCGACCGGGTGCCTCGACAGGCGGTCCGGGGCGGCGCCCAACTGCTGGCCGTGCCGGCCAACAACGCCACCTTCAACAAGAGGATGAGTGAGCAGCAGCTGGCATTCGCCAAGGTCCGGGCCGTCGAGCACGACCGGTACGTGGTGGTGGCCGGCACCACGGGAATCAGCGCCGTGGTGGCCCCCGACGGCGGCGAATTGGCCCGCACCGACTTCTTCCAGCCCGCCTATCTGGACATGCAGGTGCGGCTCAAGACCAGGCTGACCCCGGCGACGCAATGGGGGCCGCTGATGCAATGGGTCATGGTGCTGGCGGCCGGAGCGGTGATTCTGGCCGGGATACGGCACAATGGATGGTTCCCGCGTTCGGTACGTCTCAGGTCCACACGCCAATCGGAAGGGGCCGGTGCAACCCCGGGCAAACCCCCGCCCGACGAGCATGGCTCAGGCACCGCGCCCGACGCCCGGGACCGCACGCCGGCAGACGACGGCGACTGACACCCTCCGTCCGACGAGGACGGCCGACACACTTTCGATTTCGGGCGACACAGAGGAGCTACATGACTACCGGCCAGCCGGCGCCCCAAGTCCCAGGCAACCGCCCCAGCCAGCGCGTCTTGGTGATCATCCCCACCTACAACGAGCTGGAGAATCTTCCGGTCATCCACCGGCGGCTCAAAGAGGCGTGCCCGCACGTGCACCTGCTCGTGGTCGACGACAGCAGCCCCGACGGCACCGGCCAGCTCGCCGAGGAGCTGGCCGCGGCCGACGCCGGTCGCACGCACGTCATGCACCGCACCGCCAAGGACGGCCTGGGCGCGGCGTACCTGGCGGGTTTCGCGTGGGGGCTGAGCCGCGACTACTCGGTGCTGGTCGAAATGGACGCCGACGGCAGCCACGCGCCCGAACAGCTGAACCGCCTGCTGGACGCCGTCGACGCCGGTGCGGACCTGGCCATCGGGTCGCGCTATGTCGAGGGTGGCTCGGTGCGCAACTGGCCGAAGCGGCGCTGGGCCCTGTCCTGGACGGCCAACACCTACGCCCGGCTGGCGCTCGGCATCGGCGTGCACGACATCACCGCCGGCTACCGGGCCTACCGCCGTGAGGTGCTCGAAGCGATCGACCTCGACGGCGTCGACTCCAAGGGCTACTGCTTCCAGATCGATCTGACCTGGCGCACGATCTGCAACGGGTTCACCATCGCCGAGGTGCCCATCACCTTCACCGAGCGCGAACTCGGCGTGTCCAAGATGAGCGGATCCAACATCCGCGAAGCCCTGGTCAAAGTCACCCGTTGGGGTGTGGAGGGCCGACGGTCGGGCGCCCGCGCCACCAGGGCCGACAACCGCACTTAGGTCGCGTCCCGGAACCGGCTCAAACCGCGGTCAGCCGCGGCGGCGGGTCTTGATGATCTCGAGGCGCTCCTTGAGCAGCTCTTCGAGCTCCTCGACCGAGCGACGCTCCAGCAGCATGTCCCAGTGCGTCCGCGGCGGCTTCACCTTCTTCGGCTCGGGCAGGTCGCCCTCGATCAGGGTGCCTTCCAACCCGTTGCGGCACAGCCAGGTGCCGGGGATCTCGGCGTCGTCGGCGAAGGGAACCTCGAACTCCTCGCCGTTCTCCGTCCGGTACTTCGCGAGCTGACGCGGCGCCAGGTCGTGGTTGCGGTCAGTCTCGTAGCTCACGGCCCCGAGGCGGCTGCCTCTCAGTACGCGATCAGCCATGGCTGCTACTCCTTCAGGTCTTCTTCTCGGAGCTCTCCGGCTCCCTTACTGCAGTTCAATGCAATCTGTCCAGTTAGCAAACGCTGCGGCGATCTGCGCAGTTCCCGGCCGGGACCGGCATACGCGACGCGACCCTCAATGATACCGGGATCGCCGAGAAAACCCGACTAAAGTCGGCAGGCGTGAGCCGCCGTACCCACCCGCAGCCCTGTCGCTGGTGCGGCCGAGACGTTACCGATGCCGGAATGGGGCGTCGTCGCCAGTACTGCCGACAGTCGTGCCGGCAGCGCGCGTACGAACAACGGGCGTCGCTGAATCGCAACGGGGCTGAGTTTTCTTCAGCCTTGCCTCCTGACGCGGTGGTGCTGTCGGCCGAGGACGCCGCCGACCTGTCGGATCGCGTCTACCAGGTGCGGTGCGCTGCGGAGGACGTCGCCACGGCGGTCGACGAAGGCGCCGGGGCCACCGAGCTCCGCCAGTTGTGCGACACGCTGATCCAAGCCGCCAGGGCCGCCGACGGCTGGCGTCGAGCGGGTGTGTAACCACGTCGTCCGCACCGGGCCGACCCGCCGCACCGAACCCGCCACGACATGCGCCTGACCACCGGCTATGGTCAGCCGGGTACAGTCGCGCCATGGACGTCGGGCCATGTCTACAGCGCACCGCTGTCCAGCGAGCACACCGGGCACCCGGCCTCACATCTTCTTTGCGCGGCGCGGCGCAGCGGTCGATGCCGGTCCTCCCGTAGCGGCCGGCAGCGGCGGACGTTTTGAAATCCAGTCGGAGTTGGCCATACTCACCAGCAATATTCTTGGGTCGGAGAGCAGCACGACGCTGGTCGAACGGGAAACGGTGTCGCCTCGTGCAGCAAAGTCCGTCAGTCGGCGAAAACCGCATCCGGCGGTGAAGGACGGCCGAACGTCGTTAGGTGAGGTTTGTAATGGTTGATCAACTCCAGCATGCGACCGAAGCGCTGCGTAAAGCGCTGGTCCAGGTTGAGCGCCTGAAGCGCACCAACCGGGCGCTGCTGGAGCGGTCCAACGAGCCGATCGCGATCGTCGGTATGTCGTGCCGCTTCCCGGGTGGCGTCGACAGCCCGGCGGCGCTGTGGCAAATGGTCGCCGAGGGCCGCGACGTCATCTCGGAGTTTCCCGCCGACCGTGGCTGGGACGTCGCGAGCCTGTACGACCCCGACCCCGACGCGCGGCACAAGTGCTACGTGAACTCCGGGGGCTTCGTCGACGGCGTCGCCGACTTCGACCCGGCCTTCTTCGGCATCGCGCCCAGCGAGGCGCTCGCGATGGACCCCCAGCATCGGATGCTGCTCGAGCTGTCGTGGGAAGCGTTGGAGCGGGCCGGGATTGACCCCAGCGGGTTGCGCGGCAGCGCCACCGGCGTGTTCGCCGGGCTGATCGTTCAGGGCTACGGCATGCTCGCCGAGGAGATCGAGGGCTACCGGCTGACCGGCATGACCTCCAGCGTCGCCTCGGGGAGGGTGTCCTACGTGCTGGGGCTGGAGGGCCCGGCGGTCTCGGTGGACACGGCGTGTTCGTCGTCGTTGGTGGCCTTGCACATGGCCGTGCAGTCGCTGCGCTCGGGGGAGTGCGACCTGGCCCTGGCCGGCGGCGCGACCGTGAACGCGACGCCGACGGTCTTCGTGGAGTTCAGCCGGCACCGGGGGTTGGCGCCGGACGGACGATGCAAGGCCTACGCGGGCGCGGCCGACGGCGTCGGCTGGTCCGAGGGCGGCGCCATCCTGGTCGTGGAACGGCTGTCCGATGCGCAGCGGCTGGGACACCCGGTGCTGGCCGTGGTCCGCGGCTCGGCGGTCAACCAGGACGGCGCCTCCAACGGGCTGACCGCGCCTAACGGTCCCTCGCAGCAGCGGGTGGTGCGTGCCGCGCTGGCCAACGCCGGGCTGTCCGCGGCCGACGTGGACGTCGTCGAGGGCCACGGCACCGGAACCACCCTGGGTGACCCGATCGAGGCGCAGGCGCTGCTGGCGACCTACGGGCAGGACCGCAGCGAGCCGTTGTGGCTGGGCTCGATCAAGTCGAACATGGGCCACACGCAGGCCGCCGCCGGCGTGGCCGGTGTGATCAAGATGGTGCAGGCGATGCGCCACGAGACACTGCCCGCGACGCTGCACGTGGACGCGCCGAGTCCGCACGTGGACTGGTCGGCGGGCGCGGTGTCGCTGCTGACCGAGGCGCAACCCTGGAACGCCGAGCGCCCGCGCCGGGCGGGCGTGTCGTCGTTCGGCATCAGCGGCACCAACGCGCACGTCATCGTCGAGGCCGCTCCGGAGGCCCCGCAGCGGGAGGCCGGACCGGTGCGGCCGGTGGTTCCGTGGGCGGTGTCGGCGAAATCGCCGACGGCGTTGGCGGCGCAGGCGGCCCGGTTGGCCGAATACGTTCGCGCCCACCGTGATCTGGACGTCGCCGACATCGGCTGGTCGTTGGCTGGCCGCGCGACCTTCGAGCACCGCGCGGTCGTCGTCGGCGGTGACCGCGACCGGTTGCTGGCCGGTCTGGACGAGCTGGCCAATGATGACCCCACCGGATCGGTGATCCGGGGCACCGCGACGCCGGCGGGTAAGACCGTCTTCGTCTTCCCCGGCCAGGGCTCCCAATGGCCGGGCATGGCGATCGAATTGCTGGATACCGCACCGGTATTCGCCCAACAGATCCGGGAATGCGAAGCGGCCTTCGCGGAATTCGTCGACTGGTCGCTGACCGACGTGCTGCGTGGTGCACCCGATGCTCCGGGACTGGACCGCGTCGACGTCGTGCAGCCGGTGCTCTTCGCGGTGATGGTGTCGCTGGCCGAACTGTGGAAGTCGGTCGGGGTGAATCCCGACGCCGTGATCGGGCATTCGCAAGGCGAGATCGCCGCCGCCTACGTCGCGGGGGCGCTGTCGCTGCGGGACGCGGCCCGGGTCGTCACGTTGCGCAGCAAGCTGCTGACCGCGCTGGCGGGTCCCGGCGGGATGCTGTCCATCGCCTGCAGCACCGAGCGCGCCCGGGAGCTGTTGGCGCCCTACGGAAATCGCGTCAGCATCGCCGCCGTCAACGGCCGGTCGGCCGTCGTAGTGTCCGGCGAGGGGGCCGCGCTCGACGAGCTGGTCGGCTTCTGCGCCGACCTCGAGCTGCGGACCCGGCGGATCGACGTGGACTACGCCTCGCACTCCGTTGAGGTCGAGGCGATCCGCGGCGACCTCGCCGAGGTGCTGGCCGGCATCGAGCCGCGCTCCTCGCGCATCGCCTTCTTCTCCGCCGTGACCGGAAACCGTTTGGACACAGCCGGATTGGATGCCGACTACTGGTATCGCAACATCCGGCAGACCGTGCAGTTCGACCAGGCGGTGCGCAGCGCCTGCGAGCACGGATACCGGACGTTCGTCGAATCCAGTCCGCATCCGGCGCTGGTCGCGGGCATCGAGGACACCGCCAACGACCACGGTGGCGGCGACGCCGCTGAAGCCACAGTCATCCCCACGCTGGGACGCGATGACGGCGGTCTCGACAGATTCCTGACCTCGGCGGCCACCGCGTTCGTCGCGGGGGTGAGCGTGCGCTGGCGCGGTGTGCTGGACGGCGCCGGCTTCGTCGAGCTGCCGACGTATGCCTTTGACCGGCGCCGGTTTTGGCTGTCCGGCGAAGGCATCGCGGCCGACGCCTCGGGCCTGGGGTTGGGCGCCAGCGAGCATCCGCTGCTGAGCGCGGTCGTCGAGCTGCCGTCGTCGGGCGGGGTGGTGCTGACCGGCCGCCTGTCGCCGAGCCTGCAGGGCTGGCTTACCGATCACGCCGTGTCCGGCACGGCCGTGTTCCCCGGGGCGGGCTTCGTGGAGCTGGCGATTCGCGCCGGCGACGAAGTCGGATGCTCGACGGTCGACGAGCTGACGCTGCAGGCGCCATTGATGTTGCCGGCCAAGGATTCCGGTTCGGCATCGGTTGCCGTGCAGGTGGTGGTCGGCGCCGCGGAAGACTCCGGCCAGCGCCAGGTGTCGATCTTCTCGCGCCCCGACAGCGGGTCCGGTTGGGTGTGCCACGCCGAAGGAACACTGAGCACCGGCTCGGTCGAGCCTGGCGCGGATCTGTCGGCATGGCCGCCGGCCGGCGCCGTCAAGGTCGACGCGGCCGACGGATACGAGCAGTTGGCGGCGCTCGGCTACGGCTACGGCCCGGCGTTCCAGGGCCTGACCGCGACGTGGGTGCGCGACGACGAGGTGTTCGCCGAGGTGCGGCTGCCCGACGCGGCCGGCGGCGTCAACGGTTTCGGCGTCCACCCGGCGCTGCTCGATGCGGCCATGCACGCGCTGGTCGTCAGCCACCACATCACCGGCCAGGCCGACGACGTCGTGCTGCCGTTCTCGTGGCAGGGCGTGTCGCTGCACGCCGCGGGCGCGTCCGCGGTACGTGCGCGCATCGCGCCGGCATCGGCGTCGGGGGCCACGTCCGCGGCCTCCAGGGCGGTCTCGATCGAACTGGCCGACGGACTCGGATTGCCGGTGCTGTCGGTGCGGGCGATGATCGCGCGCCCGGTGAGCGAGCGGCAGCTGCGCGCGGCGGTGTCGGCCTCGGGCCCGGACCGGCTGTTCGAGCTGGGGTGGTCGCCGGCCACGGCGACGGACGCCAAAAACGACCCGCCCGCGCACGAGGTGTTCGAATCCGTTGCGGCCGGCGAAGATCCGGTCTCAGGCTCGTATCAGCGCACGCATCGGGCGCTGGCTGCCGTGCAGTCGTGGCTGACCGAGCACGACTCCGGGGTGCTGATCGTCGCCACCCGGGGCGCGATGGGATTGGCGGGGGAGGACGTCCCCGATCTGGCCGGTGCGGCGGTGTGGGGGCTGGTGCGCTCGGCGCAGACGGAGCATCCCGGCCGGATCGTGCTGGTGGATTCCGATGCGGCGCTTGACGATAACGCGATAGCGACCGTCCTGGCGGTCGGCGAGCCCACGGTGCTGTTGCGCGACGGCACGGCCTATATCGCGCGGGTGCACGGCAGCCGCGCCGTGGACGGGATCATGACCCCCCCGGCGGACGGGCCCTGGCGGCTCGGAATCAGCAGCGCGGGCACCTTCGAAAACCTGCAATTGGAGCCGGTTCCCAACGCCGGCGCCGCGCTGGAGCCCGGCCAGGTTCGGGTGGCCCTGCGCGCCATCGCCACCAACTTCCGCGACGTCATGATCACCCTGGGCATGTTCACCCACGAGGCCCTGCTCGGTGGCGAAGGCGCCGGCGTGGTGGTCGAAGTCGGGCCGGGCGTCACCGGGTTCGCGGTCGGCGATTCGGTGTACGGCTTCTTCCCCGACGGCAGCGGCACGCTGGTGCCCGGCGACGTGCGCCTGCTGCAGCACAAGCCCGCCCACTGGTCCTACGCCGAAGCCGCCGGCATCTCGGCGGTGTTCACCACCGCCTACATGGCGTTCATCCACCTGGCCGACGTCAAGCCAGGGCAGCGGGTGCTGGTGCACGCGGCGGCCGGCGGTGTCGGCATGGCCGCGGTGCAGCTGGGCAGGCATCTGGGCCTGGAGGTGTTCGCGACCGCCAGCCGTGGCAAGTGGGACACGTTGCGGGCCATGGGCTTTGACGACGATCACATCTCGGATTCGCGCAGCCTGGAGTTCGAGGAGAAGTTCCGGACGGTCACCGGTGGGCGCGGCATGGACGTGGTCCTGGACTCGCTGGCCGGCGAATTCGTCGACGCCTCACTGCGGCTCGTCGCTCCCGGCGGGATGTTCCTGGAGATGGGCAAAACCGACATCCGCGACCCGGGTGTGGTCGCCCAGGAGTACCCGGGTGTGCGCTACCGGGCCTTCGACCTGTTCGAGCCCGGCCGTCCCCGGATGCATCAGTGGATGCAGGAACTCGCCGGCCTGTTCGATGCCGGCGTGCTGAACCCGTTGCCGGTCACGACCTTTGACGTGCGGCGCGCCCGCACGGCGCTGCGGTACCTGAGCCAGGCCCGCCACATCGGCAAGGTCGTCATGACGCTGCCGAACGCGCTGGCATCCGGCACCGTGCTCATCACCGGCGGAACCGGCATGGCGGGCGCGACGTTGGCCCGCCACCTGGTGGCACACCACGGCGTCGAGAACCTGGTCCTGCTGAGTCGCCGCGGTCCCGAGGCGCCTGGGGCCGCCGAGTTGATCGCCGAGCTGCACACCGCCGGTGCGCGGGCGCGCGCCGTCGCCTGCGACGCGGCCGACCGGGCGGCACTGGCGCGGGTGATCGACGACATTGCGGCGCGCCGGCCGCTGTCGGGAGTGATTCACGCGACCGGCGTGCTGGACGACGCGGTGGTCACGTCGCTGACCCCCGAACGGGTCGACGCGGTATTGCGGGCCAAGGTCGACGCCGCCTGGAATCTGCACGAGTTGACCCGCGACCTGAATCTGTCTGCCTTCGTGATGTTTTCGTCGATGGCCGGGTTGGTCGGCTCGTCGGGCCAGGGCAACTACGGTGCGGCGAACTCGTTCCTGGACGGGTTGGCCGCGCACCGGCGGGCGCACGGGCTGCCGGCGATCTCGCTGGCCTGGGGGCTGTGGGATCAGGCCAGCGCCATGACCGGCGGACTGGACGCCGCTGACCTGGCCCGGTTGGGCCGCGACGGGATCTTGGCGCTGTCCTCGGACGAGGCCATGGAGCTCTTCGACACCGCATTGATCGTCGACGAGCCGTTCCTGGCGCCGGCGCGCATCGATCTCGGCGCGCTGCGGGCCCACGCGGTCGCGGTGCCGCCGATGTTCACCGACCTGGTCAACGCCCCGACCCGCCGCCGGGTCGACGACTCGCTGGCGGCCGCGAAGTCGAAATCGGCGCTGGCGCATCGCCTGGACGGGCTGTCCGAGGCCGAGCAGCACGCCGTGCTGCTGGATCTGGTGCGCTCGCACATCGCCACGGTGCTGGGCAACACCACCGCCGAGGCGATCGACCCCGACAAGGCGTTCCAGGAGCTGGGCTTCGACTCGCTGACCGCGGTCGAAATGCGTAACCGGCTCAAAACCGCCACCGGGCTGGCGCTTTCGCCCACCCTGATCTTCGATTACCCGACGCCCAACGGCCTGGCCGGCTACATCCGCACCCAACTCGCCGGGGTCCCGCAAGAGATCAAGCATGCCCCGGTCGCTCGTGCCAGCGACGACGATCCGATCGTCATCGTCGGCATGGCCTGCCGCTATCCGGGAGGCGTGAATTCACCCGACGACCTGTGGGACATGCTGACCGAGGGCCGCGACGTGCTCTCCGACTTCCCGACCGACCGTGGCTGGGACCTGGCCGGTGTGTACAACCCGGACCCCGACGTTCCCGGCACCTGCTACACCCGCACCGGCGGCTTCGTGGACGGGGTCGCCGACTTCGACCCGGCCTTCTTCGGCATCGCCCCCGGCGAGGCGCTGTCCATGGACCCGCAGCAGCGGATGTTCCTCGAGCTGTCCTGGGAAGCATTGGAGCGGGCCGGAATTGAGCCCGGCAAGCTGCGCGGCAGCGCCACCGGAATATTCGCCGGGGTGTACACGCAGGGCTACGGCATGGGCGCGGCGCCGACCGCGGAGGGCTTCCGGCTGACCGGCCAGTCCTCGAGTGTGGCGTCGGGCCGGGTGTCCTATGTGTTGGGCCTGGAAGGCCCGGCGGTGTCGGTGGACACGGCGTGTTCGTCGTCGTTGGTGGCCTTGCACATGGCCGTGCAGTCGCTGCGCTCGGGCGAGTGCGACCTGGCCCTGGCCGGCGGCGTCACGGTCAACGCCACGCCCGACATCTTTGTGGAGTTCAGCCGCATGCGCGGGTTGTCCGAGGACGGCCGGTGCAAGGCCTATGCCGGCGCGGCCGACGGCACCGGATTCTCCGAGGGCGGCGGCATGCTCGTGGTGGAGCGCCTGTCCGACGCTCAGCGCCTGGGGCATCCGGTGCTGGCGATGGTGCGCGGCTCGGCGATCAATCAGGACGGCGCCTCCAACGGCCTGACCGCGCCCAACGGCCCCTCGCAGCAGCGGGTGGTGCGTGCCGCGTTGGCCAGCGCCGGATTGACGCCCGCGGAGGTGGACGTCGTCGAAGGGCACGGCACCGGAACCACATTGGGTGACCCGATCGAGGCGCAGGCCCTGCTGGCGACCTACGGGCAGGATCGCGGCGAGCCGTTGTGGCTGGGCTCGATCAAGTCGAACATGGGTCACACGCAGGCCGCCGCCGGGGTGGCCGGTGTGATCAAGATGGTCCTGGCGATGCGCCACGAGATGTTGCCCGCGACATTGCATGTCGACGAACCCAGTCCGCACGTCGACTGGTCGACGGGCTCGGTGTCGTTGCTGACCGAGGCGCGACCCTGGAACGCCGACCGCCCGCGACGGGCGGGTGTGTCGTCGTTCGGCATCAGCGGCACCAACGCGCACGTCATCATCGAGGCGGTGCCGGCCGAGTCGCAGCGCGTCGTGGAGGGTCCGAAGGCACCGGTGGTGCCATGGCCGGTCTCGGCGAAATCGTTGTCGGCATTGAACTCTCAGGCCACGCGGCTGGCGGCCCACCTGCGCGCCCACCCCGACCTGGACATCGCCGATGTGGGGTGGTCGCTGGCGGGCCGGTCGGCCTTCGAGCAGCGGGCCGTCATCGTCGGCAGCGACCGCGACCGGCTGCTGGCGGGGCTGGACGAGCTTGCCGGCGATGACCTGGGCGGCTCGATCGTTCGTGGCACGGCGACCGCCGGCAAGACCGTCTTCGTGTTCCCGGGCCAGGGTTCCCAGATATTGGGCATGGGAATGGGTTTGCACGCCGGCTATCCGGTCTTCGCCGAGGCGTTCAACACGGTGGTGTCCGAACTGGATCAGCACCTGCTTCGCCCGCTGCGCGAGGTGATGTGGGGGCAGGACGAAAACCTGTTGAACAGCACCGAGTTTGCACAACCCGCGCTGTTCGCGGTGGAAGTCGCGTTGTTCCGGCTGCTCGAATCCTGGGGTGTGCGGCCCGACTTCGTGATGGGCCACTCGATCGGGGAGCTGGCGGCCGCGCACGTCGCCGGTGTGCTGTCTTTGGAGAACGCCGCGGTGCTGGTGGCGGCGCGGGGCCGATTCATGCAGGCGCTGCCGGAGGGCGGCGCGATGGTCGCGGTGCAGGCGACCGAGGAAGAGGTGAGGGCGCTGCTGGCGTCCTCCGATCAGGCAAGCGTGGGCATCGCCGCGGTCAACGGACCCACGTCGGTGGTGATTTCGGGCGGACAAGAAGCAGTGGCCGCGGTGGCCGATCGGCTCCGCGGCGACGGCCACCGCGTGCACCAGCTCTCCGTGTCGCACGCCTTCCACTCCCCGTTGATGGACCCGATGATCGACGAATTCGGCAGTGTCGCGGCCGGACTGACCGTCGGCAAGCCGAACATTCCGGTCGTGTCCAACGTGACCGGACAGCTGGCCGGCAACGACTTCGCGTCGGTGGCCTACTGGAAGCGACACGTGCGCGAGGCGGTGCGATTCGCCGACAGCGTACGTTTCGCGCACTCGGCCGGCGCAAACCGCTTCCTCGAGGTCGGGCCGGGTAGCGGCCTGACGGCATCGATCGAAGAAACACTGGCTTCCGAGCCGGTAGCGGCGTCGGTGACCACCATGTCGGCACTCCGCAAGGACCGCCCCGAGCCGGTTGCCCTGGTCGACGCCGTCGCGCAGGGGTACGTCGCGGGGATGGATGTGGACTGGCGGGGCGCGCTGGGCGACGCCAATCTGGTCGAGCTGCCCACGTATGCCTTTGAGCGGCGGCGTTTTTGGCTTGCCGCCGACGGAGCCCCGGCCGATGCCGCGGGCCTGGGCCTGGCCGCCGGCGAGCACGCCCTGTTGGGCGCGGTGGTGGAGCTGCCGGCCTCGGGCGGCGTGGTGCTGACCGGCCGGCTGTCGCCCGGCACGCAGGGCTGGATGGCCGATCATGCGGTCGGCGGCGTGGTGCTGTTCCCCGGCGCGGGATTTGTCGAGTTGGCGATCCGGGCCGGCGACGAGGTGGGCTGCGGAATCGTCGACGAGCTGAATCTGGCCGCGCCGCTGGTGTTGCCGGCCGGAGGGTCGGTCGCCGTTCAGGTCGTTGTCGGTGGCCCGGACGATTCGGGCGGCCGTGCGGTGTCGGTGTTTTCGCGGGTCGAAGCGGGCTCGGGCTGGTCGCTGCATGCCGAAGGTGTGCTGCGGGCGGGTTCGGTGCAGCCGAGCGCGGACCTGTCGGCGTGGCCACCGGTGGGTGCGGTCCCGGTGGATGTCGGCGACGGCTACGAGCAACTGGCCGAGCGTGGCTACGGATACGGCCCCGCCTTCCGCGGCCTGACGTCGATGTGGCGCCGCGGCGACGAGGTCTTCGCCGAGGTATCGCTTCCGACCGATGCCGGGGTTTCGCCGGCCGGGTTCGGCGTCCACCCCGCGATGCTCGACGCCGCATTGCACGCGGTCATGCTGGCCTCCGACAGCGACGAACTGCCCGAAGGCTCGATGCTGGTCCCGTTCTCCTGGCAGCAGGTGTCGTTGCACGCAGCGGGGGCCGGCGCGGTGCGCGCACGGATCATGCCGGTCAGCCCCGCCACCGTGTCGATCGAATTGGCCGACGGCCTGGGGCTGCCGGTGCTCTCGGTGGCCTCGATGGTCGCCCGCCCGGTCACCGACAAGCAGCTGCTGGCCGCGGTGTCCAATTCGGGACCGGACCGCCTCTTCGAGGTCGTCTGGTCCGCACAGCCGTCGGCGGCGGTGCAGCCGGTAGCGCTGTCCACCTGGGGCGCAGCGGAATTGGATGACGCCGGGGCCGAGCGGTCGGCGGTGCTGTTCGAATCGCAGCCGGTGTCCGGCGACGTGATCACCGAGGTGTACGCGGCCACGCGAGCGGTGCTGCCCGTGCTGCAGTCGTGGTTGGCCCGCGACGGCGCCGGAACCCTGGTGGTAGCGACGCGTGGCGCGATGACGCTGCCGGGGGAGGACGTCACCGATCTGGCCGGCGCAGCGGTCTGGGGACTGGTGCGGTCGGCGCAGACCGAGCACCCCGGGCGCATCGTGCTCGTCGACACCGACGCGCCGCTGGATTCCGACGCGATCGCCGCGGCTCTGGCGCTCGGCGAACCGCAGGCCATCCTGCGCAACGGGGCGCTCTACACCGCGCGGGTGCTCGGCAGCCGCGCCGCCGGCGCTCTGTTGCTGCCGCCCGACGACGGACCGTGGCGACTCGGCATGAGCAGCTACGGCACCATCGAGAATCTGCGGATAGAACGCATTCCCGACGCCGACGCGCCGTTGGGGCCCGGCCAGGTGCGGGTCGCGCTGTCGGCCATCGCGGCCAACTTCCGTGACGTCATGATCGCGTTGGGCCTCTATCCCGACCCCGAGGCGATCATGGGCATCGAGGCCTCCGGTGTGGTGATCGAAACCGCTTCGCCAGAAGGGCGTTTCGCGGTCGGCGACCGGGTGATGGGGCTGTTCCCGGATGGCACCGGAACCATTGCCAAGACCGACCAGCGGCTGCTGGTCAAGGTGCCGGCCGGGTGGTCACACACCGCCGCCGCGACGGCGTCGGTGGTGTTCGCCACGGCGAACTACGCCCTGGTGGACCTGGCCGGTGCCCAGCCCGGTCAGCGGGTGCTGGTGCACGCCGCCGCCGGTGGGGTGGGGATGGCCGCTGTCCAGCTGGCCCGTCACCTCGGTCTGGAAGTGTTCGCGACCGCCAGCCGTGGCAAGTGGGACACGCTGCGGGACATGGACTTTGACGATGACCACATCGCCGACTCGCGCAGCCTGGAATTCGAGGAGAAGTTCCGGGCGGTTACCGGTGGCCGCGGCATGGACATCGTCCTCGACTCGCTGTCCGGTGATTTCGTCGATGCTTCCCTGCGCCTGATGGCGCCCGGCGGCGTCTTCCTGGAGATGGGCAAAACCGACATCCGTGCCCCCGAGGTCGTCGCCCGGGACCACCCTGGCGTGCGCTACCGCGCCTTCGACCTGTTCGAAGCCGGGCCGGATCGCATCGCGCAGATGCTCGACGAGCTGGCCGCCATGTTCGGCGAGGACGTGCTGCGGCCGTTGCCGGTCACCAGGTTCGATGTGCGGCGCGCGCCCGCGGCGTTGCGCTATCTGAGCCAGGCCCGCCACGTCGGCAAGGTCGTGATGACGATGCCCGACGCGTGGACGGCCGGCACCGTGTTGATCACCGGCGCGACCGGCATGGCCGGTTCGGCGGTCGCGCGTCACGTCGTAACCCGCCACGGCGCACGGAATCTGGTGCTGGTCAGCCGCCGCGGCCTGGATGCGCCCGGTGCCGCGGAGCTGGTCGCCGAACTCAGCGCGGCCGGTGCGCATGTGGAGGCGGTGGCCTGCGATGCCGCCGATCGCGAGGCCCTGGCCAAGGTGATCGCCGAAATCCCGATGCAGCATCCGCTGACCGGGGTGATTCATGCCGCCGGGGTCCTGCACGACGCGGTGGTCACGTCGCTGACGCCCGACCGGATCGAGTCCGTGTTGCGGTCCAAGGTGGATGCCGCGTGGAACCTGCACGAATTGACCCGCGAGCTGGATGTATCGGCGTTCGTGATGTTCTCGTCGATCGCCGGGCTCGCGGGTGCGTCGGGTCAGGCCAACTACGCGGCCGGCAACTCGTTCCTGGACGGGTTGGCCGCGCACCGGCGGGCGCACGGGCTGCCGGCGATCTCGCTGGGCTGGGGCCTGTGGGATCAGGCCAGCGCCATGACCGGTGGGTTGGGCGCCGCCGACCGCGCTCGGTTCGGCCGGGACGGGATCGTCGCCATGTCCTCGGAGCAGGCGCTGGACCTGATGGACACCGCGCTGATCGTCGACGAGCCATTCATGCTGCCCGCCCACATCGACCTCGCGGCGTTGCGGGTCAAGTTCGACGGGGGCACGCTGCCGCCGATGTTCGTCGATCTGATCAACGCGCCGACGCGTCGTCAGGTCGACGACTCGCTGGCCGCTGCCAAGTCGAAATCCGCTCTGCTGCAACGCCTCGAAGGGCTGCCCGAGGATGAGCAACAGGCCATCCTGCTGGACTTGGTGCGCGCCAACATCGCCACGGTGCTGGGCAGCGCCAGCCCCGAGGCGATCCAGCCGGACCGGGCGTTCCAGGAACTCGGGTTTGACTCGCTGACCGCCGTCGAGATGCGCAACCGGCTCAAAGCCGCGACCGGACTGGCGCTGTCGCCGACGCTCATCTTCGACTACCCGAACTCCGCCGCGCTGGCCGGCTACATGTATCGAGAATTGGTCGGCTCGTCGGATCAGCCCGCGGTGGCGGCCGCACCGGGTGAAGCCGAGATTCAGCGGGTCGTGGGTTCGATTCCGGTCAAGCGCCTTCGGCAGGCCGGCGTGTTGGAACTGCTGCTGGCCCTGGCCAACGAATCTTCCAGTGGGAGTGCGCCGTCCGAGGTAACCACGGAGAAGGACATCGCGGACATGGACCTCGACGACCTGCTCAACGCCGCGCTGCTGGACGACGATGGCGAATAGCCACGTAGCCATGAGTCGCGCCGCGACGATGCAGAGCGCGGCGATGTGGAGGAGCGGCGCAATTGAGTGAGGGCTCTTTGTGAGAATCGCGATCACCGGGGCCAGCGGCGTGCTCGGGCGCGGCCTCGCCACGCGGCTGCTCGGCGCGGGCCACGATGTCGTCGGGCTCGCCCGGCATCGGCCCGACAGCTGGCCGGGCGCAGCGGATTTCACTGTCACCGACATTCGTGACGCCGCCGCCGTCCAATGCGCCCTGGCCGGCGCGGACGTCGTCGCGCATTGCGCGTGGGCGAAGGGTTCCGGGTACGACGACCAGGTCAATATCGGTGGCACCCGCAACGTGCTCGATGCGATGGCCCAAACCGGGTCCAGAAGGATCGTTTTCGCGTCGTCGGCACACGTGTACGGCGGGGGAGGAGCGCCGAAAACCGAACACGACGCCACGGCGCCGGTCAGTGCCGAAGGCCGGTTCAAGGCCCGTGTCGAACAGGTGCTGACGGAATCGGGCGTCGAATGGGTCGCGATCCGCTCCGCGCTGATCCTCGGGCGAACCGTGGACAACTGGGTTCGCCGCCTGCTGGCGATGCCGGCGTTTCCCGACCGGTCGGGTGATCGCCACATGCAGGTCGTCCACCTCGACGACGCGCTTCGGCTCTTCCATCGCGCCATCGTGGAGGCCGACATCGCCAGCGGCCCAGTGAATCTCGCCGCGCCGGGCGAGCTGACCTTCCGGCAGCTCGCTGCTGCCCTACACCGGCCGGTCGTGCGCCTGGGCCTCGAACCGGCGGAGCTGCGACTGGTGCGTGGTGCTGCACTGATGGACACCTCGCGGCTGGCAGACGAATGGGCATTCCAGCCGGCGTGGGAATCCGGGGAGTGTGTCCAGGATTTCGCGCTGGCGGTGCGGGGCCGGGTCACCGTGGGCAGGCGGGTGATCTCGCTGCCGTGGCGGCTGGCCAACATCCAGGACCTGCCTTCTGTCGACGCCCCGAGCGACGACGGCGTCAAGCCCGTTTGGGCTGGCGCAGAAGGGAATAACGGGGAATTCGACACGCCGATCGACCCGCGTTTTCCCACCTTCCTCGCGACGAATCTGTCCGAGGCGCTGCCCGGCCCGTTTTCGCCGGCGTCGGCGTCGGCAACGGTTCGCGGGCTGCGTGCCAGCGCCGTCTGCGTCGCCGAGCGGCTGCGGCCCGGCGGCACGATCCAGCGCGAAATCGCGATGCGCATGGTCGCGGTGTTTGCCCACCGGCTCTACGGCGCCATCACGACCGCACACTTCATGGCCGAGACGGTGCCGTTCGTGAAGCCAACCACGGTGGTGAGCAACAGCGGGTTCTTCGGCCCGAGCATGGCCGCCCTGCCGATCTTCGGTGAGGAGCAGCCGCACTCCGACACCGGGCGAATCCGCAAGCAACTGCGGACCGTCCGCAACATCGGGGTGTTCGGCGTCAACCTGATCGGCCTGTCGGCCGGTGCTCCCCTGGACACCCGCGAGTTCGTCGCCGACGTTGACCGCCTGGAACGTTTGACCGACGGCGACCTTTCCGGGCTCGACGATCGTCGGCTGCTGAGCCTGATCTCGCTGGCGCGCGACCAGGTCGTACACGGCTGGGTGCTGGCCGCGGGTTCGTTCCTGCTGTGCGCGGCGTTCAACGTGCTGCTGCGCGGGCTGTGCGGGCGCGACGTCGCCGCGCCCGGTGGACCCGAATTGGTCAGCGCGCGTTCAGTCGAGGCGATGCAGCGGTTGGTGGTTGCCGCCCAGCACGACCCGAAGGTGACGGCGCTACTGGCGGAACCGGGTGACCGGCTGGACAAGCTCGCCGTCGAGGCGCCGCAATTCCACGCCGCCTTGCTCGACGAGCTGGCGCTCATCGGGCACCGCGGCCCGGCGGAGCTGGAGATGCTGTCGACCAGCTACGCCGACGATCCCGAGCTGCTGGTCCGGATGGTGACCAGAGCGATGAGCGCGCCGTCCTCGTCGCAGCCGCAGCACCCACGGATTCCCCTGCACGCCAAGCCCATTGCGGCTCTGGCCACCCAGCAGTTGCGTGACCGTGAGGTCCGCCGCGACAAGGTGGTGCGGGCGAACTGGGTGCTGCGCACGCTGTTGCG
Source organism: Mycobacterium sp. MUNTM1 (assembly GCF_054660795.1). NCBI lineage: Bacteria > Bacillati > Actinomycetota > Actinomycetes > Mycobacteriales > Mycobacteriaceae > Mycobacterium > Mycobacterium sp. MUNTM1. The sequence goes on along the minus strand of NZ_BAAGDE010000031.1, from coordinate 3,887 downwards.
CGAATACGGGCGCAGGTCGGTCGAGGCCGGGCTCTTCGACACCGCCGATGACGTCTTCTATCTGCTCGTCGACGAACTCGACGCTCTCCCTGCGGATGTGGGCGCGCTGGTGGCCCGGCGCCGGGCCGAACAACGACGGCTGGTCGCGGTGGCGCCGCCGACGGTGTTCAGCGGAAGCTGGCAGCCCACCGCGGCGTCGTCGCCCGCGCTGGCGAGCGGGGGCACCCTGCGCGGTGTCGGTGTGTGCGGGGGACGGGTACGCGGCCGGGTGCGCATCGTGCGGCCGGAAACCATCGACGAGCTGCAACCCGGCGAGATCCTCGTCGCGGAGGTCACCGACGTCGGGTACACCGCGGCCTTCTGCTACGCCGCGGCCGTCGTCACCGAACTCGGCGGGCCGATGTCACACGCTGCTGTGGTGGCCCGCGAATTCGGCTTCCCCTGTGTGGTGGACGTCCAGGGCGCGACCAAGTCGCTGCCGCCGGGCGCCCTCGTGGAGGTCGACGGCGCGACGGGCGAGATTCACGTGCTCGAGCTTGCCGCCGACGACGCGCTGAGCTAGTTGAACTCCATCTCCAGCTCTACCGGCCCGCTCAGTCCCAGCATCGGTTTCCAGGGCGCCGTTGCCACGCGGTGCGGGTTGGTCATGCGCCGGGCGATGACCTTGAGGGCTCCAGCGAGTTCCGTTCGGGCGAGATTGGCGCCAAGGCAATAATGGGCGCCGCCGCCGAACGTCAAAATCGGCGGCGGGTCCTCGCGGGTGATGTCGAAGCGGTCCGGATGCGGATAGACTTCTGGATCGCAGTTGGCCGCAAAGGTATTCACCGAAATGAAGGTGCCCGCCGGGAACGTGTAGCCGACGAACGTCACGTCCTCCAGAACGGTGCGCAGGGTGGTGCAGACCGCAGGCGAATGGCGCATGCATTCCTCGACGGCTCGCATCCCGAGGCCGAAGTTGTGGCGCAGCATCGCCAGTTGATCGGGATGATCACACAGCGCATGCATGCACGCGGCCAGCTGATTGCGGGTGGTGTCGGTGCCCGCGCTGAGGATGCTGAACGCCAGCATGCGCATCTCCGCGTTGCTGAGCCGGTCGCCGTCGTCCTGAGCGCGGATCAGTTCGGAGATCAGGTCGTCGGTCAACCGGCTCCGTCGTTCGGCGATCATGTCGTCGATGTAGGCGTCGAACTCGTCCCACGCCCGCATCACGATGTGCTGCTCGTTCGCCAGGTCGGAGTCGAATCGCACGATCTTGAAAATGTCCTCGGCCCACAGGGAGAACTGCTCCCAGTCCTCGGGGGGCGTGCCCAACAGCGCGCAGATGATCGGGATCGGGTACGGCCGGGCGATGTCGGTGACGAAATCACACCGGCGGGCATCGGCGACCTGGTCGATCAATTCGTTGATCACCGTGTCGATGGTGTCTTCCATGCGCGCGGACGCCCGCGGCGTGAACGCCTTGGACACCAGACCTCGCAGCCGTCGATGTTCCTCGCCTTCCATGCCCAGGATGGTGCCGAGGACCCGGTCATAGAGGGGGCCGGACGTTATCCCGCGAGCGGTCATATGCATTCCGGGGGGAACACGAACCGGGGGTCGCGCAGTATCCCGCGGGCGAGTTCGTAGCCGAGCACCTCGGGTCCCAACGGCCCGATGGCTATCGGCGACTGCTTGCGCACCTCGTGGATGCGCGGGGCGACCTCGTGCACGGTGTCCGTGATGTCGTAGTGCAGCGTCGGGAGGTCGGCGTCGAAGACGCTGGGTGCTGCGGTGTTTACGGTCATGAAGCCGCCTCTGCGAGAATTCGCAGCGGCAGCCGCGGCAACGTGCAAGTGGGGGAGGGCCACGTGATCTCCGGCCGATAGCCGGGTGGGAGCGCGAAGTGGGGGATGCGCCGCAACCATTCGGTGACGACGACATTCATCTCCATCCGCGCCAGGTGCGAACCCACGCATCGGTGCGGACCGCCGCCGAAACCCCAGTGCTTGTGCACTCTGCCGTCCATCATCAGGTCATCGCCGGAGATGGCATCGCTACCGTCCCGGTTGATTGCGCCGAGGCAGAGCCGCACCCGCGAGCCCGTCGGCAAGGTGATGCCGGCAACGGTGACCTCCTCGGTCGTCACGCGTGGGACGACGGGAGCCGACGACTCCAGGCGGACGATTTCCTCGACGAAAACGCTGATCTCGTCCGGCTTCTCCCGAAGCCTGCTGCGCAGTGCGGGGCGCCGGGCCAGTTCGAGCATCGCCGCACCGATGGCCGAGGTAACGGTATCCAGGCCGGCGAGGACGAGGAAGAACGCCATTCCGAGGGCTTCGTCGTCGGTGAGCGCCTCCTCGCCCGCCAGCACCTGCGACAGAACATCGTCACCCGGATTCCGTCGATGCTCGGCCACGGCATCGGTGAGGTAGGCGAACAGCTCGAGTGCCGGTGTCAGATCGGGGGTTTCGCCGGCGGCGTTGGGGATGCTCAGCTCGATGATGGCGTCCTTCCACCCGATCAGCCGCTCGCGGTCTTGCAGTGGCAGGCCGAACAGCGTCAGGAAGACCTGCGACGGATATGGAGTCGCCAAATCGGCCATCACCTCGCATTCGCCGCGTTCCGCAATCGATTCGATGATGTCTGTCGCCTGCGCTTGGATCGACGGCAGGATCGCGGTCAGTGCGTGGGGGCTGAAGAACGGTTGCAGAATCCGCCGAAACCGGGTGTGCTCCGGCGGGTCGAATGCCGCCGGTACCAGTGGAAGCGGGCTGCCGACCACCTCGAATGCCTTCTGCGACGAGAACACGTTCGGGTTGCGCAGTGCGGCGAGGACGTCTTCGCGACGGGTCAGCGCATACCAACCGTCGCTCAACACCACCGGGCCGGCTGCCCGCAATGCGGCCCAGCCGACGCCACGGTCCGACGCCATCGGCAGATCGTCCAAATCGAGCTCCGGAATTCCCCGCGGGTCACCAGCCATGCCGCCTCCAATCACTGAATATTGGTCGCCAGGAAAGTCAGTGGCAGGCCCAGGATCGACACGTCGTTCTCGTCGAGGTAGGTGCCCTCGCCCTCCATGTGCTGCCGGAATCGCGTTGTCGCGCCGTAGCGCTCGGCGACGGCGTCGCCCGCAGCGGCGTCCGGAACTCCGATCACCACCGTGAACACACCGTCGCCGCGCCGTTCGAGGAACTCCGTCACGGAGACCGCGACCTCGCCGGTCGACCCGGATATCGGGCTGATCAGCTCGATACCCCGATTCCAGTTGAGGTGAATGTCCAGGCCCAGCTCGGTCAGTTGCAGGGGCTCGAAGACGAAGCCCAGATCGCTGAACATGTGCACCGCGGCGGCGTGACGTTCGGGCGCCACGGCGAACACGACGTGGTGCAGCGACGGTTCTTCGGGCATCGGGGCCTTCCTATCGAGACTCGGCGCGCAGCACCCCGCGCGGTAGTAGCAGCGGAAGGTCGTTGTAGGTGACGATGCCGGGGGCGCGGCGACGACGGCGGGAATCGCGGTGATCGCCGGCATGGCGGTGATGGTGAGCCCCAACATGATGTAGTCGTCCAGCGTCTGGCCCGTAAAGTCCGGCGGCGGAAGGAAACTCAGCGTCGTCTTGATCGTCGGCTGGCCCTGCACCTCGATCGTGTAGCCCATGTCCAGCGGCCAATCCGGATCCAGGGATTGACCCTTGCGCCATCGCCCGCGGATCTCGATGATCTCGCGATCCGTGACGATCCCTTTCCAGCGGACGTCCACGCCGGCGACGCATCCCTTGTGGATCGTCCAGTCGCCGGGAAGGACGAGGTCCTCGGTGGTTTGGGCGTAGATGCTCCTATGCAGCGTCAAGGATGTGGAGTGGTGGGTTGAGGTCGGCTTGGAGGGCTCGGTAGAGCTCGCGGACG
>NZ_BAAGDE010000030.1:0-69117 GCF_054660795.1 Mycobacterium sp. MUNTM1 | reverse complement strand
CAAAAACCCCACCCGCCGCTATGGATCGGCGGAAACAGCCCAGCCACGATGCGGCGGGTAGTCGAACATGCCAGCGGCTGGAGCGCTGTCATCGCACCAGCCTCCGTGGCCTCCTCGGTGCGCACCTCGACCATCAACGACGCCGACGACCTCTCACGCGCGACCGACAAGCTGCGCGAGCTGCTCGCCGCAGCCGGCCGCGATCCCAGTAGCGTAGAGGTGCAAGTCCCTGCGCCCGCGATCGACTTCGATAATGCACGCGCCGTGCGGGCCCTCGAGGACTACATCTCAGGTATGGGTAAAGCGGGCGCCACCATGATCCTCGTCCACGCCGACGCCACCTCGGCCTCGGCGGCCAAGACGTACCTTGCGCGCTTCGCTGAGCACTTCGGCATCACCCAATAGCTCTGTGCGCCATAATCGCTCGCCGTGCGCGGCGATGTGCAGGCGATCCCGGGCGCCAGCCGGTGATCAGATGATCTTTGCTTCGGCTGCCAGGCGGTCCCAGTGTTCGCTGGGCCGACCGAATAGCACCTCGTCGGTGCGGGCCCGGCGTACATACAGGTGAGCGGCATCTTCCCACGTGAAGCCGATGCCGCCGTGGATCTGCACATTGGCGCTTGCGGCGTTGCGCAACGCTTCTGAACACACAGCTTTGGCCATGCTCACGCGCCACCTCGACTCACCGACGGCCTCGCTGTCGACTCCTTCCAGCGCCGCCTGAGATGCCGATCGCGCCCACTCCAAGTCGACCAACATGTCGGCGCACTTGTGTTTGACGGCCTGAAAACTCCCGATCGGCCTGCCGAACTGTTCCCGGTCGCGCGCATACGCGGTGGCGATCTCCAACACCCGTTCGCAGGCACCAACCTGCTCGGCCGACAACACCGCGATCGCCTGATCCATCGCTCGCCCGATGATCGCGGCGACATCGTCGCCGGCGGCCAACCGCATAGCGGGTGTCGCGTCAAACCCCAGCGTCGCCATTGCACGAGTGCCATCCAGTACCCGCTCGGCCCTAACGCTGACGCCTTCGGCGCTGGCGGCCGCGACAAACAGGGCCGGCCGACCGGCGGTGATCGCCGCCACGACGAAATCATCGGCACCCCCACCGTGCAGGACGTGGCGCGCGCTGCCATGAATTCGCCACTCGCCGTTCTGATCTTCAGCGCGCAGAGTCACCGCCTCTGGTCGCCAGAGGCCGCCGTCACCGGTCAATACCGCGGCTAGGGTGCGTTCGCCGTTGAGAAGTCCAGGCAGGCGCGTGTCCAAGTCGGACACTTCGTCACGTAGTTGAACCAATAGACCCATCGCCAATACCGCCGACGTGACGAAAGGAACCGGGGCAAGGCTGCGGCCCAATTCGTGGGCCACGACTCCCAGAGCCGAATTACCCAGGCCGGCACCGCCAAGCTGCTCTGGCAACCCGATCGTGGTCACTCCCACCTGGCTGCACAACACCTTCCACAGCTCGGAGTCAAAGCCTGCGGGCTCGCCTGAGTCATAGGACACCGCACGAATGCGCTCCTCTGGCGCCCACCGGTCACACGCCGCCCGCACCGATGCTGCCACTTGCTGCCGTTCGTCGACATCCAACGCCGTCACCGACTTCCTCCTACGATTTGACTTTCCAACTCGTTCTTGGCGACCTTTCCCAGCCCGGTCATCGGAAACTCGTCGACGATGACCAGGCGCTCGGGCCACTTCTGCTTCATCAGTCCCCGATGGTCCAGGAATTGGCAGATATCTTCTAGGGTCACATCGCGGCGTCCGCGACAGCGGCGTACGACCGCACAAACTAATTCACCGCGCTGCTCATCGGCAAGACCAATGACCGCGACCGCGTCGATTAACGGGTGCGCAAGCAGCTCGTTCTCGACCTCCTCGGGCGCAATGTTCTCGCCCTTGCGGATGATGAGGTCCTTGACCCGGCCCGAAACCACGATCCGTCCATCGGCCCGAACATGGCCACGGTCGCCGGTACGAAACCAGCCGTCGGCGGTCAACGCCTGCGCCCACTGCTCGGTATCGAGGTATCCCGACGCCAAATTGCTTCCGCGAACCTCGATCTCGCCGCTGGCCCCGATTCGGATCTCGGCGCCCGGAATGGGTCTGCCGCTGCTGTTAGATTGCTGTTCTTCGGTGTCGGTAGCCGCGCTGACACAGATCATCGGAGCCTCGGTCATGCCGTAGGCGTGCACGATCGGTACGGCCATGTGCCGGCGCACCTTGTGGTGAAGTTCAGGCGGACAATGAGCGCCTCCGCCGACCAGCATCCGCAGCGACGGCACGATTGGGCTTTCGCTTTCGGAAGCCAGTTGCTCGGCGAGCAGCATTTGGTAAAGAGCTGTGCTCGAACCCGATACTGTCACGCGGTGGGCGGCTAGCAGGGCCGTCAATTCAGCAGCGAAGACTTTCGGGACCATCAAGACCGGGAACTTGCCCATCAGGGCGGCGGCGAGGTAGACGATCCCGCCGACGTGCGCGATCGGAAACGCAATGGATCCGACCTCGCCGGGATAATCACCGAGGCCAAGGTGACTTCTAAATCCGTGCGCCGACGCCAACAGCGTGCTGTCGTTGTGCTGCACAGCCTTTGGGTCACCGCTTGTCCCAGAGGTGAAATAAATCCATCGCGCGCTGTCGCCTGGATCCTCGCGGGCGGGGGCCGGTTGCCTGCTGCGAGGTTGAGCGCTTAACACGCCGAGAAAATCGCTTGGTAGACAGATGATTTCGATATCAGAGGGTGCGTTGGCTTCGGTTGAGTCGTCGACGATGAGAACGTCGGCTCGCGCGACATCCAAAGCGGCGCGGACCTCACGCGTTCGGTTCAGGTGGAGCACCGGGGCTTGCACCGCCTTAGCCCGCGCCAGCGACAACATGAGCACAGCAGCGCTGCTGTGCGAGGGTAATTGCCACGCCACGGTCGTTCCCGCCGAGATGCCCAGCTGGGCTAGCCAACACATGCCCGCGATCGTGAGGTCGGCAACTTCTGAGACGGTCACGCTGGCGCCCACCGTGGAAAGCAGCAGCGGCACATCTGGCCCAGATCGTGCGGCGTCATCGAGTAACCCGACGATGCTCTCGCGCGCCACGCAGACCTCCCTCACACCCACAGCCGACAAACTTTTGACCGATTGTGGGTCGCGCTGCGTCCAACCGGTGAGATTAACGTGTTCAATTTCTGAGGCATGCACGTATGGTCTCGCTGGTCTCCCGCGGACGGTCCAGCATCACATAGGTCGAACGACCTTCGAGGATGCGCAATGTCGAATTCGCGAACGCGTCGGCCAGACGCTCGGCGTGGCTCACCGGAGATATCTGATCGTCGGCGCCCCACGCCAACAGCACGGGCTTGGACCATTCCTCGACGGCCGTCGCCAACGCTGCCGTGTAGCCCGGCCGCAGATCCGCGCTGAATCGAACAGCCTGACAATGAACCCCCGCAGATTCGACGAACCCGCCAAACATCGCCGATTGGCGGTGCTTGTCGATCCCGTTGCGGGTGACTGATTTCGCAAAAACAGCCCGGCCGGGCCACGTCGCCAAATACCACAGCACCGCCGTGCCGAGGCCGGGGAACAGCCGGCCTAGCACGATCCGAGCCAAGACCTGCGGTGGAAAGTGTTCGTAACTATCGCAATTCGTCAAGACCAGACCGGCCACTCGCGACCAGTCGGGTCGCTTGTCGCCAACCGCAGCCAGCACGATGCCACCGCCGGAATCATTGACGACCAGCGTCCCCTCGCGAAGGTGAAGCCGCTCCCAGAATTCCGCGATGCGCTGACCCGCGGCGGGGACACCAAGATCGACGTGGTCGCCAACCGGCTCGGACTGGGCGCCGAACGGCCAAGTGGGCGCAAGACACCGGTGATGCTCCCACAAGTCGGCGATGACGTCATCCCATGCAGCCCCGGCGACGTAGACGCCGTGTATGAAGACCAGCGGACGGCCTGAGCCAGCATCGGTGTAATGGATGCTCGCATCAGCGATTTGCATCGACTCAGTCATGATTCTCCTGCTCGTACCGCGGCGTGCAGTTGGCCAACTCGAGCCACCAGCGCCACAGCGAGATCTCGCCTACGCTCTACCTAGAAAGGATGGCGACCGCCGCCGTGCCGGGGGAGCCGTAGAGCTGCGCCAGCCCGACCCGCGGCTCGTTGGGCACCTGACGCTCACCGGCTGAGCCCCGCAGCTGTTGCACGAGCTCGTAGATCTGCCGAAGACCGGACGCGCCGACCGGCTCTCCGTTGGCAAGCAAGCCGCCGTCGGTGTTGATGGGCAGCCGCCCGCTGATTTCGGTTGCGCCATCATGCAGCAGCGCCTCCTGCTCACCATCCTTGCAAAGTCCCGTTTCTGCCATGTGGATGATCTCGGACCCGGCATCTGTGTCCTGCAGTTGGGCGACGTCGACGTCCTCGGGGCCGATGCCGGCCCGCTCGTAGGCCGCCTTCGCGGCTTCGGCGGTCGTGCCCGGCACGATCGGCAGTTCGATCGATGTGCGCAACAGCTCGTATGCACCTTCGCGGCGGCTGCGCAACGCAGTAGAACGCAGGTAGATGGGGTTGTCGCTGTAGCGCTTGGCGACCTCGGCGCGGCACACGACGACCGCGGCAGCACCTTCGTTTGGGTTGCAGTACATGAACTGACGCAGGGGCGCATTCACAACGGGTGACCCCAAGATCTTTTCGATACTCATAGCCTTGCGCCGCCAGGCATGCGGGGCGCGCGCGCCGTTGGCGAAATTTTTGGCCGCGACCCGCGCCAGAGTTTCTTCGCTGACCCCGTGGTCATGCATGTAGCGCATGATCTTGGTGCCGAAATAGTGGGTCGTGAGGAACATGCCGGTGTCGCCATACCACTGCGGGAGGCCTGCGACCGCAGGGTCAGCCCCGAACGCGCCGCGCGGGTGCTTGTCGAGGCCAACCCCGACCGCGATCTCAGCTTCGCCGGTCGCGACGTCGCGGGCGGCCAGCGTCAGCAGTGAATTGCCGGTAGCGCAGCCGCTCAAGGTGGCGCGGGCAGGCAGTCCGGTCATCCCGATGATGCCGGTGACCGCCTCTGGGTTGGCGATCTCCAAGCTTCCGGCGTACAGACTGCCGACGCTGGACCACTCGACGTCGGCGTCGGCGAGCGCCCGCCGCACCGCGACGGCGCCCATTTCCAGAGCCGACCGGTCCTCATACCGGCCGAATGGATGCAGCCCGACGCCGATGATCGCAATGTCTGGCGTGCTGGTCATAGTGCTCCTTCGAGGGGGCGGTTAGACTTCGTTAGGGAGTAAGTCTATAACTATATAGCTGATTCAAGAAGGGCCAGGCTTTGAGTATCGCACTTCTCCTCGACATGTCCGTCTCGGACGATCCGGACCGCCATGTGGTGGTGGACGGCCGCACGCGGCTGACCACGTCGGAATTGAATCGACTCGCCAGTGGAGGTGCGGGTGTCATCGGCGGGATCGAAGCCGAGCACGTCGCTTACGTCGGCACCGGCGGAGTCATGCTGCCGTTGCTGCTCTTCTCCGCCGCCCGTGCGGCGGTGCCCGTCACGCCGCTCAACTACCGGCTCAGCGGGCAGGGGATGCGACAGCTGATCGAGCGCCTGCCCGAGCCGCTGATCGTCGCCGACGGCGATTATTCCGAGCTAGTGGTCAACGCGGGCAAACACGCGATGACCTCTGAAGAATTCATCGCCGCCGCGCGTACAGCGGAGCCGATCGACCTCGTTCCCGACCCCGACGATGTCGCTGTCGTGCTGTTCACCTCCGGGACCACCTCGCGGCCCAAGGCCGTCGAGTTGACGCACAACAACTTGACCAGCTACATCACCAGTACCGTCGACTTTGGCTGCGCTGACCCCGACGATGCAGCGCTGGTGTGCGTGCCGCCCTATCACATTGCTGGCGTTGGCGCCGCGTTGTCCAACCTGTACGCGGGTCGGCGAATCGTGTACCTCGCCAGATTCCACCCTTCGGAGTGGGTCGCGCTGGCCCGTGATGAGCGAGTGACCACCGCGACCGTGGTGCCGACGATGCTTGACCGTATCGTCACGGAATTACAGGCTCGTCCGACCGAGCTGCCCACACTGCGTAACCTCGCATACGGTGGATCGAAAGTTGCTCTGCCACTGGTTCGTAAGACGATTGAACTGCTGCCCACTGTCGGCCTGGTCAACGCCTACGGTCTGACCGAGACCAGTTCGACCATTGCGGTACTGACACCGGAGGACCACCGCACCGCGCACCGCGCGAACGACCCGACGGTGGCCCGCCGGCTCGGTTCGGTCGGCAAGCCGGTACCGGGCATCGAAGTTCAGATCCGTTCGGCCGACGGCGCGGTCGCGCCGGCGGGCGTCACCGGAGAATTGTTCGTCCGCGGTCCCCAGGTGTCAGGCCGGTATACCGGGCTGGGGTCTGCACTCGACGCCGAGGGCTGGTTTGCCACCAACGACACCGCAATGCTCGATGAGGACGGCTACCTGTTCATCGGTGGCCGCGCCGACGACACCATCATCCGAGGGGGCGAGAACATCGCGCCTGCCGAGATCGAGGACGTGCTGATCGAACATCCGCTCGTTCACGAAGTCGTGGTCGTAGGGCTCGAGGACGCCGAATGGGGACAGATCATCGTTGCGGTGGTGGTGCCGGAACCGGGGGCCGAACCCGACCCCGACGAACTACGTCGATATGCGCGTAACAGCCTGCGCGGGTCTCGAACTCCCGATCGGGTGGTGTTCTGCGAACAGCTGCCCGCCACCGCCACCGGTAAAGTGCTGCGGCGCGAGATCATCGAGGCCTTACAAGCGCCTGCGGCGACCACTTAGTCAGCACGACGCCTCAGGGAGGAGACAAACGTGATCAAGAACGGGACCCGATTGCAAAGTCAGGTGTGCGACACCCAAGTCATCGTCGTCAAGTCCGCCGACACCCTCGACGACCTCCGGTGCGGTGGTGCACCGATGGTGGCACTCGGCACCGCGAAGTCGGCGGACCTCAGTATCGATCCCGCCTACGCCAACGGCTCGGTGATGGGTAAGCGCTACGTCGACGACACCGGCGCCGAGGTCTTGGTCACCAGGCCCGGAGCGGGCGCGCTGAGCATCGGCACCACCGCGCTGGTGCTCAAAGAGGCCAAGCCGCTGCCCGCCAGCGACTAAACGCCGCCGCGCCGCACCCGGCCCGGCCCACCCTCGCCTGGATGTGTCGATTGCCGGAACGAAGCGCTCGCCACCCCCGCGTGCAACTTGACGTCTAATCGCGATCGCTAGGTCGAAAGTCACTGTCGGATGATCAATCTCGATATCTGAGTGGCCAGCCCGCCGGCGCCGAACCTGTGCGCTGATGGCGCACTGCTTGGGCAGCCAACCCTGCCAATCTGACTGAGTCTTAGTACCGTGGCAGGAGTCACCCCGAAACGGGGTGGACGCACTCAGTGGTACACGATCGGATCTCAGGACCCGAGAGGTCGGTTCTCGCCGATACCTCAATACCTACGCGATAACATGGTCGAGATGCAGCGTCGCCGCGACGCGCGCTATGGCGACGATCTGCCCAGCGTCATCATGCAAGGCGAGGTGAACGACCAGCCGCTGTGTGATGAGCTGATCATCGGCTACGCCTTTTTGATGATGCTCGCCTGGATGGACATCACCAGCGGGTTGGCTGGCAACGCACTGGTAGTGCTTGACGAGCGCCGCGGCCTGCGTCCGCAGCTGATCGACGACCCGGCGCTAATGCTAAGCGGAACTGTGGAAATTCCTACGGCATGACACACCCACCCGTGCCCTCACCCGACTGGTGACCACTGACTGCGACATCAAGGGTTAGCAGCTGCGGGCCAGTGACTGGGTAATGCTCTGCTACGCGGCCGCACGCCGCGACCCCAAGGTTTTCAACGAACCCGAACGCATAGATTTCAACCGAAACCCTGAACGTCACTTAGCGTTCGGCGCCAGACCCACATAGACGCCTTGGATTAAGCCATGCCCGGGTGATGTTCGGTGTCGTGCTACCAGAGATCCTCGCGCGGATGCCCCGATTACTCCATCAGCGTGCCGGTAGAGCGATTCGCCGACGCCGGCGACGTCTACGTGCCACGGCGCCTTCCCATTCGCTTCGTAGCAGGCGCACGGTCGACCAACTAACCTCGCGAAAGGACCAATCATGGACTACGGCACAAAGGCAGGGTCGCACTGGAAGTCGGCGGCAGCAAAGGGATTGGCTTGAAGTCGCCAAATTGCTAGCCGGCGAGGGATGCCCCGTTGCGATCACCGTACATACCAAATCCGACGTCGATGCGGCCGCCGGATACCTGCGCCACGGTGACTTCGCGGACACCACCGACCCGGAACCCTTCCTGAGAATCCTTCGAGGCGTACACGATCAGCCAACCGTTCTTGCTGCACGCTGTTCTTCCCGCCATACGCGATGCTGGGTGGGGGCGCGTCGTCGCATGTGGGCTCGGTGACCGACAAAGAGCCGACAGGTAGCATCAACCACGTGGTGGCCAACGCGACCAGACCGTCGACGGTTGGCCTGCCGAAATCCGCAGCCGACGAATTCGGCCGGTTCGGCATCACCATTAACACTGTCGCTCCGGGCTGGATCGAGACCGAACAACGCCATCGGCTATCTCGCGGACACGGTGGGAGCAAAACGTCGGAAGAACGCCAACAATTCCTGCTAACGCAGGCAATGTGCCAGCCGGGCGGATGGGGCGGCCCAGCGAGATCGCCTCGCTGATCGCCTACCTTTGCTGCGAGGACGCCGGCTACATCAGCGGGAAGTGGATTGAAGTCGACGGCGGACTGCACCGCTCGGCGTTCTGACAGGCGGCGCCGCGCTGAGTGCCGGTGCCAGCGCCACCGGCATAGACACTCCGGGCAGGGTCCATGTGTCTGTCCGACAACAGAATCCATTCAGGCAACCAGCACACCGTCAATGAGCACGCTAGACAGACAGAGCGCTACTTCGTCGCGGCTGCCGCCGCCAGCGGCCATAATGCGGGCTCGTGATGCATTTCCGACGTCCAGATGTGAAAGACCGTCCCGTGCACCGACACGACATCGAGCCATGACCCGAGCTAGTCGTCAAGTTCGACCCGGGATCCAGCACGGCCAACGTCGCGAAATGCGAGATCATCTGCTCGGCCGCCCGATGCGCCAAGGTGGCGAAACCCGCGCTGCGATCCGGCCAGTACTGGTAGAGGACCTACCCCAGTGAAGCTGCGCACGACGACGGGGTTGCGACCAGGCGATCAACCACTGACCCACCGACCGCGGTGCGGTCGATGGGTCAAGGCGATCGTGAATCGTTACGCCGGGCGGAATGCGTAGGTGACGAACGATTCTCCCGCCTCGGTCTCGAACGCCAACGTGGTGCTGACCATGGGTTGACCGATGCGTAAGTCAGATGCCGACGCCTCGACAATCAACGACTCGACGAGCACGCGCTCGCCCAGCTCGATGAAGCCGACGACGTAGGGCCGAAACGCATCTCGTGAACGCTGCCCCTTGTACGGCAAGGGTGGGGCGAACTCTTGGGTGGTGAAGGTGTAAAGCGTTCCCTCGGTGGGCAGCTCGAGTGGTTGGATGTCCGACACTGCGTCGGAATCGGCGTCGAACAGCTCGGGTCGCTCGGCGGGAAACGTTACTACGCCCGTCGAGCGTCGTCGCGACGCCAGTAACACGGACCGGCCGTCCTCGACTCGGAAGAGATTCTCTGCGATCAGTTCAGGCATGTCAGGATACCTCGATTACCATTGCTGCTCCCATTCCTCCGCCGGCGCACATTGACAGTACGCCGATGCCGCCACTGCGGCGGCGCAGTTCGTAGATAGCCGACGTCACCATGCGCGCGCCCGTGGCCGCAATCGGATGTCCCAGACTGATACCGGAGCCATAGACGTTGACGATTTCGTCGTCAAGGCCAAGCTCGCGCGCGCATGCCACCGCTTGGGCGGCGAACGCCTCGTTGATCTCGAACAACGCGACGTCCTCAAGCTTGCGCCCGGCCAGCTCCAGTGCCTTCGGGATGGCCGAGATGGGTCCGCTGCCGGTGCGGTTCGGCGGCACGCCGACCGACGCCCATGACAGCACGTTGGCCAAGACCTCTCGGTCCGTGCCCGGTGTGGTCAGCGCCAGCACCGCGGCGGCGTCGTTGATGCCCGACGAGTTGCCCGCGGTCACGGTGAATCCTTCTATTTCGGGATGCAACGTCTTCAAACCGGCGAGGATGCCATGACTGGTCTCGCGGCGCGGGTGCTCGTCGCGCGCGAAGCTAATTGTCGATCCGTCAGCCTGGGGCACTTGCACCGGCACGATCTCGTCGAGGAATGAACCGGCGTCGATCGCCTCGACTGCGCGCTGATGGCTGCGTAGCGCCCATCCGTCCTGCTGTTCGCGTGAGATGTTGTATTGGACTGCGCAGTTGTGCGCGACCGTGATCGACATGTCCAAGGCGGGGGCCTCGGAAGTCGGGGGGTGCGAGAGCGGGAACCATGGGTCCTCATAGTCTTCGCCGGCCTTGCCCGTGGTGAACGGCCGACGCTTGCGTAGCATTGGTGACATCGACGCCGATTCCATGCCGCCGGCGAGGATGGATTGACTCATTCCCGATGCGATCTGGCCGGCAGCCACCGCAACTGCGGTCAAGCTTGAGGCGCACTGCCGGTTGACGGCCATTCCGGGGATGTCGGTCAACCCCAGGTCGACCGCCACGTAGCGCGCGCCGTCACCGCCGCCCTGCAGGCTCTCGGCAAGCACCAGGTCGTCGAAAGCGGTCGCTTCAAGGCCCGAGCGTTCGATGGCGGCGGCCACGACCGGCTTAGCGAGCTCGATGGCTGGCATGTTCGCCAAGGTGCCCTTACGTGCGGTTCCGATGGCGGTGCGCGCTGCGGCCACGATGGCAGCGCGTGACGTGGTCGGCGTCATGCGTCTCCCCAAGATCGTCGAATGGGCGCCCAGTGCGGCACCACGGAGCACCCAGTATACCGTTAAACAGATATCTGTATCGAGAGGTGGGTGGGAGTGCCTGTGAGAAGTATCGGGTCTGTCGACGAGGCGATCGCGGCGATCGGAAAAGAACTTGGCGTCAGCCGATGGTTCGACGTCAAGCAATCGCGTATCGACCAATTCGCCGACGTGACGGTCGACTACCAATGGATCCACGTCGACACAGAGCGCGCCAAAGACGAAAGTCCCTATGGGGCAACGATCGCGCACGGCTTTCTCACCCTGTCGCTCATCCCCGGTCTTAGCAAGGACAATTACCGCGTCGAGAACGCCAAGATGGGCATCAACTACGGGCTGAACAAAGTCCGGTTCCTGGCGCCGGTGACGGCTGGCAGCCGAATCAGAGTTCGGTCGGGGCTTATCGACGCAGCGAAGGTGAGCGACAACACGGTCAACCTCACCGTGCGCCATACCGTCGAGATGGAAGGGTCGGAGAAGCCGGCGGCGGTCGCCGATCTGATCACCCGCTTCGTGTTCTGACCACGGTCGAGTCTGCGGCCCGGATAGGCCGGCGGTGCTGCTTCGTCGGCCGGTGCGACCCCAACACATCGATCCGGTGGCCTGCACAGATATCGGGAAGCGTCAACCGCCGTGTTAGATGTGACATCGTTGCTGCCCGAGAGGCGTTGACTGCGAGCGCTTTTACACCCGGACGACGATGCCCTGCGGCATCGCCACGACGACCGCCAGGGCGAGGATGAAGACATAGCAGGCCGCCACCAGCCTCGCGGTCTCACGCCACAAACCGGTTTTGGTGGCCGGCGGAAGAAAAACTCATCAGGCATGGATTTCTGGTTGACGACGGCCGCGGCAGGGCCCCTTTCTCTAGGGAACATAGAGACTGGTGGCCCCGGCGCTGTGCGCAACACCACCAGGGGACCAACGAGAAAGAGCAAAAAGCTCACCTGAAATCCAACGAACCACGCACCCAGACGGAGCAGTTCGAACCGCCAGCGCGCAATGCTGAGCCGATAGTTGAGGTACGCGTCAGCTCAAAGTTCTTGATCGGATGCGTTATCCGCCACAGCACGTCGTCGGCGGGATGCAGCAGGACGGGCGCGTCGAGGCTTTTCGCCGAGTTCGGGAACGACAGCGACATGGTCGTTGTGGCCGCGGGTGCAGGTGACCGCCACCACGTTGCGCCCGCGGACCGCCTCGACGATCGGCGTGGCGGTATGCGCGGCGTCGACACCGCGATGTCGGAGTCGTCGCCGACCAGCCAGACGTTGTTGTCGACTTCCCAACTGCCGCCGTCGAGTTCGAAGGTGCCGTGCGTGACGATGCGTTCAACATTTGCCATCAGAGCAGCACCACCGAGCGTAGAACTGTGCCGTCGTGCATCTTGTGGAACGCCTCTTCGACGTCGCCGAGGGCGATGCGTTCGGAGACAAATTTCTCCAACGGGAGCCGGCCGTCAAGGTAGAGGTCGATCAGGGTGGGGAAATCGCGTTCGGGGAGGCAGTCGCCGTACCACGATGACCTCAGCGATCCGCCGTGGCTGAAGAAGTCGATCAGCGGCATGTCGAGTCGCATGTCCGGTGTCGGAACACCCACGAGGGCAACGGTTCCGGCGAGGTCGCGGGCGTAGAAGGCCTGCTTCCAGGTTTCGGGCCGTCCGACGGCGTCGATGACGACATCGACGCCGAAATCCGTCGGTGAAGTCTTGGACGGTCGTGACGACGTCGAATTCGCGGGCGTTGATGGTGTGGGTGGCCCCGAACGTGCGGGCCCATTCCAGCTTCGTGTCGTCGGTGTCGATCGCGATGTGGCGTGTGAACCGATTCGGCGAATGATGAAGGGGTCCCCCTCTCAGCCAGCATTATTGACGGTCGTTAATAGCGAGTGGATGCGAGTGCGAAGGCCAGACCGCTCCGCGGTCGTGTCCAGGCCGAACCTTGGCAGCCGCCGACTGCCGCGGTACCGGACACTACTGGCAGGCTGACTTCTCCGCGAGGAAGTGGTATCACCGTGGTATCGTTCGGGTATCATGCTGGTTATGGGAATGACTTTGCGGCCCAGTAAACAGCAAGCGGAGGCGCTGCGACGGCAGGCCGCGGTTGAAGGCCGTTCGATGCAGGTTGTTGCGCTGTCTGCCATCGACGAGTACATAGCCCGACGAGCGCACAAGGCCAAGGTTGCCGCGGCGCTGCAACGTGTCGTCCGCGAGGAGGCCGGGGTTTTGGAACGTCTTAAGGACGCGTGACCGAGTTCCTAGATCTCGAAGATTTGCTAGACATTGCCCGAGAGGCCGTCGGGAGTGATGTCGTGGTCGGAGATTACGGCTTGCTTGAATCGGCCCTGGCACGGCCTCGCGCCACAGTGTTTGGCCAGGATGCCTATCCGGATCTGCACTTGAAGGCCGCCGCGCTGTTGCACTCCCTGGCTCGCAATCATGCGCTGGTGGACGGCAACAAGCGACTCGCTTGGACAGCCTCGCGGACCTTCCTGGCCGTCAACGCTCACTGGATTAGTGCGCAGGAAGATGAGCGCTTCGACTTCGTGATCGCGGTCGCGACTGGTGCAATCACAAGTCTGGACGAGATCGCTGAACGATTGCGGAGCTGGAGCTATCGGGAGGGTCGAGTGTCCGGTGGGCAACCGAGAGCCGTGGAGTTTGACTGACGACAGTCAAGTTCAGTGTCCGATCTCATGCCCATAGTCGTCACGAAGTTGAATAAAACATTTGTCCAAGTTCCGCGGTAATCGGCGTCTCGTCGGTGAGTTCTGCGTGGACCCACTCACTGGCCATCGGTATCTCCATCCTGTGGGCAGTGCCTGATGGTCAGTGCGTCAATGGCGATCGTGCGCCGATGTGTCGGTTGCCAGGAACATGGGACCTGCTCGACGCCGGTTTTGCCATGAGCATGGGACCACCTGATTGCCAGTGATGGGACCGCCCGGGTAGGGGTTTCGCCAGTTATGGGACCACCCGGCGTGGCGTGGGGGCTTCCGGTTGCTCGGCCGCTGTATTGGCCAAATGAGCTACCGGGAGGTGTCGATGATCGAAGTCAGAGAGATCCTGCGGCTGTGGCTGGCGGGTCGCGGGTTGCGGGAGGTGGCCCGGCTGTCGGGCGCGGAGCGCAAAACGGTGCGCCGGTATGTGGACCGGGCCCGCGCTTGTGGCCTGAATCGTGACGGCCATGCGTGTCAGCTAACTGATGAGTTGTTGGCGGCGGTGATCGCCGGGGTCCGGCCGAGTAGGCCCAACGGCAAGAGCCCGGCGTGGGAGACCATCGATGGGCAGCGGGCGCAGATCGCAGCGTGGCTCAAGCAGGACTTGACGCTGACCAAGGTGCACATCCTGCTCGGTAGGCGTGGCGTGGTGGTGTCGTATCGAAGCTTGCATCGGTATGCCACAACGGAATTGGGGTTCGGCGCTCGGCAAGCTACGGTGCCAGTGGTCGATTGTGAGCCCGGTGCTGAACTGCAAGTCGACTTCGGTCGGCTCGGGCTTCTCACCGATGCCGAGGACGGTCGGCGGCGGGTGGTGCACGGGTTGATCTTCACCGCGGTGTATTCGCGGCACATGTTCGTCTGGCCGACCTACCGGCAGACCCTTCACGAGGTGATCGCCGGGTTCGAGGCGGCGTGGGCGTTCTTTGGTGGGGTGTTCGCGGTGGTGATCGTCGACAACATGAAGGCCATCGTCGACAAGGCGGATGCGACCGACCCGAAACTCAACGACGCCTTCCGCGAGTATGCGCAGGCGCGCGGCTTCGCCGTGGACCCCACCCGCATCCGCAGCCCGCGTGACAAACCGCGCGTCGAGAGATGCGTTCCTTACGCGAGGGCGAATTTCTTTGCCGGAGAGGACTTTCAGAATCTGGGCGACTGCCAGGTACGAGCCGAGCAGTGGTGTGGGCAGGTGGCCGGGATGCGGATACACGGCACCACCCGGTGCCGTCCGGCCGAGGTGTTCGCCACCGACGAGCTACCGCAGCTGCAGCCAGTGCCCGACGAGCTGTTCGACATCCCGACCTGGTGTCGGCCCAAAGTGGCCCCGGATCGCCACGTGGCCGTCGCCAAGGCGCTCTACAGCGTTCCTGGCGAGCTGATCGGACGGCGGCTGGATGCCCGGGTGGATGCGCACACGGTGAAGCTGTATTGGCGCGGTGAGCTGATCAAGGTCCACCCGGTGGTGGCACCAGGGCGCCGGCGCACCGACCCCGCCGATCTGCCGGCCGAGGTGTCGGTCTATGCGATGCGGGATCTGAACACCTTGCAGCGCAAGGCAGCCGCCCACGGCACCCATGTCGGCGCGCATGCGGCAGCGGTGCTGGAACATCCGCTGCCGTGGACCAAGATGCGCCAGGTCTATCGCCTGCTGGGGTTGGTGCGCCGCCACGGCGCCGACGGGGTCGATGACGCCTGCTGCCGCGCGCTAGACGCCGAGGTCATCGACGTCGGACTGATCGAGCGCATGCTCACCCGCGGCGTCGGCGCACAGTTGCCGCTGATCGCGACCCCGCCTGCCGCATCGCGGTTCGTCCGCGCAGCCACCGACTTCTCAGTGCGGCGGCCCTCATGAACCCCACCCGCCGACCCGATGCCACCCCGGCAGTCAAGCCGATCGAGATCTCCTCGGAGCTGAAGTCGTTGATGCGGCGCCTCAAGCTCGGTCAGCTCCTCGATACCCTGCCCGAGCGACTCGCGCTGGCACGATCCAACAGGCTGCCGCACCACGATTTCCTGGAGATGCTGCTGGCCGATGAGGTCTCCCGCCGCGACCGCAAATCGGCACAACTACGCGCCAAGGCAGCCCATCTGGACCCACAGATGCAGCTACCGGCCTGGGACAACACCGCCGCGGTCACCTTCGATCAGCAACTGTGGGCCGAACTCACCTCGCTGAGGTTCCTCGCCGACGCCTACAACATTCTCATCATGGGACCAGTCGGCGTGGGAAAAACGTTCCTGGCCAACGCCTTAGGGCGCATCGCCGTGCGCCGTCACCACAGCGTGCACACCGAACGCGCCGACAAACTGTTCAAACGCCTCCGTGGGGCACGCCTGGACGGAAGCTACGAAGACGAGATGCGCAAGCTGCACCGCGTCGAGCTGCTCATCATCGACGACCTCGCGTTGCACCGGCTCGAGGCCACCGAGACCAGCGACTTCTACGAGCTCATCGTCGAACGCCACCGCCAGGCCTCCACGATCATCACCAGCAACCGCGAACCCCCCGAAATCCTGACCATGATGGCCGACCCACTGCTGGCCCAATCGGCGATGGACCGGCTGCAATCGGCGGCCTATGAACTCGTCGTCGAGGCGAGTCCTACCGGCAACGCCAGAAGCCCACCCTCAACAAGCCGGTCAATTCAGACCAGCCGAATTGACCGCAACGCCCGTCATCGGCCACCATCACCACACGGCCAACAACCGGAAACACCCGGTCCCATCCTCATGGCCAAACGGTGGTCCCATCACCCTGGCAAGCGACAGCCGATGCAGTCCACTCTTTGACGACTTCGTCGCGGCCGTGTCGGATTTGGACGCGGCGGTAGCCATGGGTTAGCGCTAGGCGTGAGAAGTGTTTGAACATCTCCTCGGCCTGCGCTGGCGTCAGTGCTTTGTCGAAGCGGACCCACTGCCACTCGTCACCGTCGAAGGTCTGCTCCCACTGTACGTAGAACGACACGCTGTCGACCAAGGCACGACGGACCATTTCCGAGGGCGTTGCTCCCTGGACTTCGGCGTGTGCACTAATTTGTGGCGAAGTGATTCGGGAAGCCGGATCGCCAGGACCGGTGTCTTGCCTGTCGTCGGAGCACCCTTGCTTGGTCGTCCCTTCGGCAGGAATGCGGATTCAGCTCGACCGAAGTAACTCAGCCGCGATCGGGGGATTGGTCTCGTACTCGGCGGCCAACTCGGCGTATTCGTCACCGGTGATCGGGGGCATCAGCAGCGATCGCACGATCAAGGTGTGTCCACGAGGAGGCCGATGGCGATCGTCGAGCCCAGCTGGGCGAGCACGGTCAGTTTGCTGAACGTCATCGCGGCCATGGTGGCGGCGAAGGCGAAGCCGGCTGAAGTGACCACGCCGCCAGTGCCTGCCACGGAGCGGATGATGACGGTCTTTAAGCCCGCGTGGATCTAGGCGCAACCGGTAATGCACCGCGATCGCCGCCGCCACAGCCAGCCACGCCGCCGCGCTCCGATGGTCTTGGGCTGACCTCAACGATCGATGCGGGGGAAATCAGGTCTTGACTTTGGCCGCGGTCGCTTCGCTCGCCGGCGCGTATCCCAGTGCGCGCAGCACGAAACGTAAAGCCTGCTGGGCGGTTTCGTCTGCTGACGTGCCGGTAGGGTGCTCGGCTTGTTCGAGCAGCGCAGCCTCGATGACTGCTCGGACAGAGCGCGCGTCGGGCCCAGGATCGGCACTCGGGAAACACCCATTGACCTTGCCCTCGCTGATGACCTGGGCCAAAATAGCCTGCTCTGCAGCAGAAAACCGCCCAAGTTCCCGCAAGTAGCCGCGAGTTCTTTGCATCTCTTCGGAGTGAAAAGTCAACACGCGGCGTTTCCGGCGGGGCTCGGAGAGCAGCGAGAACATGACATCCACCCACCGCCGCAGCGCCTCAACGGGATCACTCGCCGCGGCGACGACGTCGCGCAGCTGCTCAAGCACATGGTCACGATCTCGGCGCAGCATGACCAGCATCAGTTCGTCGCGTGTCTTGAAGTGACGATAAAACGCGCGGGTCCCCAGCCCGGTTTCGTTGAGTATCTGGGTCACCTCGAGAACGGCACCGTCGCTGCGATCAAGCAGGCGATACGCGGTATCGAGGATCAAAGCACGCTCGGCGGACCGGTCAACCATTTCTAGACGTTCTCACGTCGCGCGGTGGTTCGGCCTGTGCAGACTGCCGTTAATCCCCGGTGATGACGTTGTCAGCGCGAAGGGCATCGAGTTCAGCGTCACCGTAACCGAACTCCTTCAATACGAGGCTCGTGTGTTGCCCGGCTGTGCAACCGCCCCGCGGATCGGTCGCTGAGCGGCTGAAACGGACCAAGGGGGAAAGTCTGCGGTGCTCGTCGAAGATAGGACTGTTGGCCGGCGCGGTGTAGGCCGCCGCCAGACGGTCGTCGGTTTGCATCTGCCGAGATGGGCTATTGGTGTGCACAGCCACACATCCAACGCCACGGCCGGTCATCATTGATTCCCACTGCGCGGCGCTCTCTTTGACGAAGACGCTCGCCAGAACATCAGATAAGGCCCGGGTATGGGTTGTCCTCGAATCGGTGGTGGCAAAACGCTCATCGGAGGCCAGATCGATGTAGTCGCCGAGCGCCTCGGTGAGAGCTGCCCAGTCTCCATCGCTTGGAGCCGCGAGGAAAACCGCCCCGTCCGCCGAGTCGTACTGGCGGTAAAGAGCACCAAAGCCCCGGTTTTCCGAGTCGACGCGCGGGGACGGCGGTCGCCCAGAGTAGTCCGCAATCCAGTGGGGAAGTACATGCGTCATCGACGCGAGCATGGTGGTGGTGAAATGGCAGGCGCTGCCGTGCCGTTGACGTCCCACCAACCCGAGCAGCATCGCCGAAGCCACACTCACCGCGGCCAGGCCATCACCCTGCAGTTCGGCAAATGCCGAGCCCGTGGTCAATCGCGGGGCAACGCCCATGATGTCGGCCATCGAGTTCGTGGCCCCCAGAGCGTCGGGCACATTGGTCAACGCCAGACCCGCCGCAGCGCCGATGCTGGGCGCATAAGCCGGACAGGCGGCCGACGGGCCGTCCGTGCCGTATCCCGGTGCATTCAGGTAGATTAGATCCGGCTTGATCGATCGAAGCGTTGGTTCGTCGATGCCGAGTCGTTCGACCGCCCCGGCACGAAACGATTGCACCACGATGTCGGCTCGCCCGACGAGCCGGTGAGCCACCGCGCGGCCGGCTTCGGTGTGCAGATCGACTTGAACGCTTTCCTTGCCCTGCATGACCTTCGCCCCGGCGGCCTCGGGAAACGGCAAAAGATTGCGGATCTGGTCGCCCGCCATGCTTTCCACCTTGATGACCCGCGCACCAAGGTCGGCCAGCAGGCTCGAACCATACGGCGACGCGAACATCTCGCCGAACTCCACGACCGTGACACCGGCAAGCGGCGGTTCGCTCGGCCGCGTGGACGCGGCCGACCCTGAGTCCCGGGTCTTGGCACCAGGGACCCAGGTGTGCTCATTGAGCGCCGGTGGCTGCCCCGGGGTCAACAGCGGAGCCCCGTTGTGGTGCACCAGCGTCGAGGGTTGTGTGACCGCGCCGTGCGTTGCGGTCTGCAACGTCAGGGTGCGCCCATCGTGAATCAGCTGCGGATGCTGAAGAACTCCGGTGCACTCCCGGAAGATCTCGGCGTTGATGTCTGGGCGTTCGGCGAAAACCTGTTGCCATTCAGCAAGCGTGCGTTCGCGCACCTTAGAGATGAGGATGCCCCACAACTCGCGGCGCAACTCCGCGCTTTCAAGATTGGGGAATCCTTGCCACTTTGGTTTCGCGAGCAGCGCTGCCAGGCCCAGCTCGTCAAGCATCGCCCCGAACAATGACGGCGAAACCTGCGCGAACTGCAGCCACTGACCGTCCTTGGTGGGTGCGGTCAGCAAAGCAAACAGCATCGGACTGCGCGGCTCGCCTTCCTCGCCCCACGCGTCGATCGCGCTGTATGCATCCGGCCAGCGCAGGTACACCAACTCCCCGAACCAGCTCCACGTATCGATTGCCAGCGCCCCGCGCACCAGGTCGGTCTCCACGCTCTGACCAAGACCACTGCGCTCGCGCTCGAGCAGAGCGGCAAGCACACCGTGGACAAGCGCATGGGCGGCACCGTAGCTGGCGTAGGGGACCGCGACGAAGCTGGGCCGAGGCGGATTCTGCAGGCGGCGACCCGCGTACATCAGGCCGGTCTTGGCCAGCACCAGGCCCTCATAACCCTTGAGGTCTTGCCATGGCCCCGAGCTGCCCCAGCCCGTCAACGACGCAATGATCAAACACGGGAAGCGCTTGCCGAGCTCGTCAAAGGCGAGCCCGGTACGACTCACGCGCGGACGGTTCGCCTCCACGAGGACGTCGGCGTCGGCGATGAGGTCAAGCAAAGCGGCGCGACCCTCATCCGACCGCAGATCGAGCTCAACACTTTGCTTGCCGCGTGCCAGTACCGGCCAGCCGGCTTCCCGGCGTAGCGCACAGCCCCCCGGTGGCTCGACGATGAGTACTTCGGCGCCACCGTCGGCGAGGAACTGGGTCGCCATGGCACTCGCCAGCGTGGAACCCACCTCGATGACGCGGATGCCCTTCAACGGTGGCTCGATGAGGTCTCTTTCGGTGTCCAAGGTGGCTGACTCCCAACGTCAACTATTCGCCGGTCCTGTCGAACGATCCGCACCGCAGCGCGAAAATCCGCATTTCGCCGCAAGCTAGCATACCTGTGACCCAGGTCGCAAACACCACTGTCGCGAGGACGCGCGTGCCAGCGCCCGACCCGCTCGGTGCCCAGCACAGGGGAGCGTGCGCCATGCCGATGTCGGCAACCTGAAGTCGGGGACAGCGCAGCTAGTTATAAGGTCCACCAGGGATCTTCCTGGGCATAAACCGCACACCATGTTCGCCCGGCGAACCACCACGACCGGGGCGGTCCTCCGGGGGCGAATGATGGGGCCAGTAATTGACATGTGTGATCCACGACGTATGCTCAAGATTGAAAAACCAATTTTCGCGCAGCCCGTCGAGGCTGCCGCGCTTCGAACTCGAGCGTCAGCCTGCAGCCGCTGGTTAAAGAGAGGTGTGACCGATGCAAAAGATCTGGGCCAACTCGGGGGACTCGCACTTCTTGGAGCCCGACGACCTGTGGCGAGAAAGCCTGCCACCGCGGCTCGCCGAGCTGGTGCCGCGCGCTGAAAAGGACCCCGACGGTGAGTGGGAGACCGTGCACATCGACGGGATGTCGTTTCGGCGCAAGCTCCCGACATCGGCCCGGCTCGAATTCGAAGCCCAGTCGACGCGGGCACTTGGGGCGGGTGACGTCGATCTTCGGATGAAAGACCTTGACCAGGAAGGTGTCTGGGGTGAACTGGTCTTTCCTTCGCTCGGAATGTGGAGTTCGTCGTTCCGTACTCCCGAGGTGCTGCGCGAGGCGCTCAGGGTCAGCAACGATTGGGCGTGGGAGACCATCGACAAGCCGCAACCGCGTCTGGTCGCTACCGCCCAGGTTTCGACGCTGGACATCGATGACGCGATCACCGAGCTCGAGCGGTGCGCCGAACTCGGCTTCAAGGCGGTGTTCATGCCTGTCACGCCGCATCCGCT
The DNA here is from genome assembly GCF_054660795.1 of Mycobacterium sp. MUNTM1. Lineage (NCBI taxonomy): Bacteria > Bacillati > Actinomycetota > Actinomycetes > Mycobacteriales > Mycobacteriaceae > Mycobacterium > Mycobacterium sp. MUNTM1. Next base: position 47,817 of record NZ_BAAGDE010000030.1, on the reverse strand, counting down.
GCAAAAGGATTACAACCGCAAGGAATGGGATCCGTTCTGGGCCGCGGCCGAGGCGGCCAACGTGGTGCTGTCGTTTCACATCGGAACCGATCCGGTTGATCTCTCCAAGGGCGCGCAGATGGGTGTGGTGCACCGGGGTCCCGGGGGTGCCGTGCTCAACTACACCGAGACCACGTACGGGGGCCAGCGCGCGGTCACCAAACTCGTGGCGTGCGGGGCGCTTGACCGCCACCCCAATCTGAAGGTGCTTGTCTCTGAGGGCGGCGCCACCTGGGTGCCGTTTATCGCCGACCGCATCGAGGAGGGTTACCGCCAGCACGCCATGGCCGTGCGGCCCAAGCTGAACCGATCCCCGCGCGAAATCATCTACTCCCAGGTGTATGCGTCGTTCCAGCACGACAAATCAGCGGTGGCGGCGGCGACCTACATGGGCTACGACAACGTGATGTGGGGCAGCGACTACCCGCACATGGAGGGCACCTACGGGCACACGCAGCAGACTCTGCACGAGTTGTTCGATGGAACCGACGAGAAAGTGCGACACCGCGTCACCATCGGCGCCTTCCAAGAGCTCTTCCCCGACGTCCCACCGCTGCCGAGCCAAAACTCGCTGGCCGCGGCCGGCGCCTAGGGATCCGCATGGCGAACGTATTGCATGATTCCCCACTGGAATTCATGCAGGAGGCTGCCAACTCCGATGAGTGCGTTGCGCAGTCGGTCATCCCCAACGGCGACGGCACCTACACGGTGGCCTGCTCATGCGAGCGGTGGGAAACCCAAGCGCCGGGACGTACCGAAGGCCTCAACGCCGCCCGTCGGCATACCGGTCACTTTCAATAACCGCCTCGATCAATCGGATCGACACTGAAGTCAACGACGACGATAGGAATGCACGGCTAATGACTACCGGCGATGTCGCCATAGTTGGGGTTGGCGCGACCGCGTACTACCCACGCGGAGAGTCGTATCCGCAAACCATCACCGAACTCGCGGGCAAAGCGATCCTGGCGGCCTGCGCAGAGGCGGGGCTGCCAGTCACGGCAATCGATGGCTTCGCCTACTACTCCGGTGCCAGCGCCGGTTACGGCGAAACCCTGGACACCGCGACCTTCATGGAAACCCTGGGCATCCCGGAAGTCACCTTTTCGGCGGCGCTGACGTCGGGCGGCGGCGGCTCGGCGGGCTCCATCGGGTTGGCACGCGCTGCGCTGGTGGCAGGCGACGCCAACTACGTCGTGAGCCTCATGGCGCTACAGCAAAAGCGTCAACGGCTGGGGTCGGTGTTCGCGGCCATAGCACCTGACCCGATCAACTCCTTCTTGCAACCCTCCGGGCTCTACGGTCCGGGCCAGTTGATGTCGGTGCTGGCGCGCCGGCACATGCACGACTACGGGACCAGACGGGAAGCCTTCGCTGAAATCGCGATGTCACAGCGAGCCAACGCCGCCAACCGGCCCAAGGCCATGAAGCGGGACCCGTTGACGCGCGACGAATATTTTTCGGCTCGGATGATCTCAGAACCCTTATGTCTTAACGACTTCTGTCTAGAAACTGACGGCGCGATCGCGGTGATCACCACCACCGCCGAGCGTGCCCGCGATCTTCGACAGCCGGCGGTACCGGTCATCGCGTCCGCGCACGGCGGACATAAGGACTGGGGTCGAGCCTTCGCATGGATGGGAATGCCCCAGGAAACCTTCGCCTCATCGGGTCACAGTGCCATCGCCCGTCAGCTCTACCGACGCGCCGGCGTCACCGCCGCCGACATTGACGTGGCGTTGCTCTACGACCACTTCAGTCCGATGGTGGTCATGCAGCTCGAGGACTACGGGTTCTGCAAAAAGGGCGAAGGCGGCCCCTTCGTGGAGTCGGGTGCCGTCCGGTACAAGGGCGGTTCCATTCCGGTAAATACCCACGGCGGCCAACTGTCCGAGGCATACATCGTGGGTATGACCCACATCCTAGAAGGAGTCGAACAGATGCGGGGCACGGCGATAAATCAAGTCGACGGAGCCGAATTGGCGTTGGTCACCGGCGGTCCAGCAACACTGCCCGTCAGCGGACTCATCCTGGGAGCCGCCGCATGAGTGCGCCCGCCGCGCCGCTGGCAGTGCCTCTGCCTCCCGATGCGGTCAGGATCGCGATCAATCCCATCACCGAACCCTTCTGGGAGGCCGCCAAGAACAACCGCCTTGTGGCACAGCAGTGCAGCGACTGCGGGTCCTTCCGAATGCCCCCCACGCCGTTTTGCCCCCACTGCGCCTCCACCTCGGTTGGCTGGCCCGAACTGTCCGGCAAGGCAACGGTATTCAGTTTCGCTGTGGTGCATGGCTACCCCGGTATCCGTGACATCACGTTGGTGCCCGCGGTGCTCGACATAGATGGGGCGCCGGGCGCACGACTGGTCTCGCCGCTGATCGACGTGGACCCCAGCGCCGTGCACATCGGCATGACGGTGCAGGTTGATTTCGTACCAATCAGCGATGGATGGCAACTGCCCGTGTTCCGCCCCGCTGAACAGTCGCACCCGGAAAGCGCCGCACAATGACAGCGACGCTGGACTCATCGGTGCAGGGCCTGTTGATCGGCAATCGCCGTGTGACCTCATCAACTGTCGGGGTGCACGAGCACGTGTTCCCGGGCACCGGCCAGGTCAACGCTCGGCTGACGCTCGCCGGTCCCGACGATGTCGATGAGGCGGTGGAATCGGCCAAAACCGCCCAGCGCGAATGGATGGCCCGCAGCGTCGATGATCGCCGAGACGCCTTGCTGGCGCTAAGCGATCTGGTGCACGCTGAAGCCGAATCCCTTGCCGCTCTGTCCATCGAGGACAACGGCAATCCCAAGTTCATCAGCGGAATCCATCCACCGCAGCTGGTTCGCTGGTTGCGCTACTACGCGGGTTGGATCGACAAGATCACCGGACAGGTGACGCCGGTGTCGAGGTCTGAGGACCTCAACATGATCGTGCGGGAGCCCTACGGGGTGATCGCTGCGATCCTGCCGTGGAACGGACCACTGTATGGCGTGGCGATGGTCGTCGCGCCCGCGTTGGCCGCAGGCAATGCGGTGATCATCAAGCCTCCCGAACTGGCACCCCTGACCTCGCTTCGGTTCGGCGAGCTGGCGCTGCAGGCCGGATTGCCACCGGGCTTAGTCAACGTGCTGCCCGCCGATCCCGTGGGCAGCGAAGCGCTCGTGCGCCATCCCAGCATCGACAAGATCCACTTCACCGGCAGCGGCGAGGTCGCGATCCGGATACATAAGGCTGCAGCCGACAACTTGACGCCAGTGGCAACAGAACTCGGCGGAAAATCGGCCAACATCATCTTCGATGACGCCAATCTGGACGCCGCAGTGATGTTGGCGTGCTTCTCTGGGCCGCTGGCCCAAAGCGGGCAGAACTGTGCCTGCGGCAGCCGAATCCTCGTTCAGGAAAGCATCTACGACGAAGTCGTTAACCGGATGTCGGCCATCGTGGCGAATTCGCCGATCGGAGATCCGCGACTCGATTCCACCGTCGTCGGACCAGTGATCAGCGAAACAGCTTTGACCCGGATCATGGGGGTCATCGAGCGCGCCCGTTCCGCGGGCTCGACCGTGGTGACAGGCGGCGAACGTGCCGGCGGTGACCTCGCCGCGGGCTTCTTCTTACAACCAACCCTGGTCGCCGATGTGGATCCCGGCTCGGAACTGTTCCAAAAGGAGACTTTTGGGCCGGTGGTATCGATCACCCCCTTCACCGATGAGGACCACGTACTGGCTCTGGCCAATAACACGATGTACGGCCTGGCGAATTACGTGCACACCAAAAGCTTGGCCCGTGCTCATCAAACGGCCAGGGGGCTGCAGTCCGGAACAGTCTTCGTCAATACCTTCCCCGACCTGGTACCGACCTCACCCTATGGTGGTTTCAAGCGCAGTGGCACCGGCCGCAACGGTGGATTGGAGGGACTGCTGGAGTTCAGTCAGGTCAAAGACATTCGCATCAGCTTCGGCATGCCCACGCTACCAACCTGACACATCCGCTAGCTCACCCTCGATCCGAAAGCCAGTTCATGTCAAATGATTTCGAAGGCAAGGTCGCCTTCATCACTGGTATTGCCCGCGGCCAAGGACGAGCACACGCAATTCGATTGGCGCGCAATGGCGTGTCGATCATCGGTGTCGACATCTGTGCCGACCTCCCGGGGATCGACTATCCCAACGCCAGCCGCGACGACCTCGAGGAAACTTGCTCGCTGGTCGAAGCCGAAGGCGCCAAGATCGTCGTCGGCGTTGCCGACGTGGCCGACCAGGCGGCGCTAAAAGTTTTGCTCGACGACGGTATAGCCCACTTGGGCCGGCTCGACATCGTCATCGCCAACGCCGGCGTGGTGCGGTATGGCGACGACGAGGACCCAATCCAGACCTGGAACGACATCATCAACACCAACCTCACCGGTGTGTGGAATACCTGCCGTGTTGCGATTCCCCACATCGTTGACGGCGGTCGCGGCGGTTCGGTGGTCATCACCAGCTCCAGCGCCGGCATCAAGGGAACCGGCACCTATAAGGCTGGTGGGCAAGCCTACACCGCGGCCAAACGCGGGTTGGTCGGCTTGATGCAAGTGTTCGCCAACGAGTACGCCAAGCACAACATCCGCGTCAACACCATTCACCCGACCGGTGTGCTGTCCGGCATGACCATGAACGAGGCGATGGTCAAGATGGTGGAGGCGGGCAGTCCCGATCTGTTATCGATGCAAAACGCATTGCCCGTGCAGATTTTGGCTCCCGACGACATCGCCGACGCCGTTGAGTGGCTCGTCAGTGACAGAGCGAAGTACGTCACCGGTATCGCGCTGCCCATCGATGCCGGGTTCACGGTGCGCTGATCGATGCCGCGTGACATGTCGGGCCTGGTTGCGTTGGTGACCGGTGGCGGCAAGGGCATCGGGGCAGCCATTGCCGTCGAATTGGCAAGTCGCGGTGCCGATGTGGCCATTAACTATCGCACCGACCGCCAGGCCGCAGAAACGACCGCCCAACAGATCATCGCCGCGGGACGTCGGTGTGTGGCGATGCCCGCCGACGTCTCTCAGGAGGATGCCGTGTGCGGCTTGGTGCACGCCGTACCTGATCAACTGGGCAGCGTTGACCTCTTGGGCAACAATGCGGCATACACGCGGATGGTGCCGCCGCAGCAACTGGATCTCAAGATCTGGCGGAAGATGTTCAGCGCCAACGTCGAAGCGCCCTCTCATCTGATGTGGCTGCTCCAAGACGACCTGCGACGAAGCGGACCCGCTGCGCGGTGGTCAACATCTCGTCGATGGCGTCGGTCAAACCCGACCCGACGATGATCGCCTACGGCGCCTCCAAGGCGGCACTGAACGCTCTGACGTCATCGGCCGCCCTGGCGTTCGCCGTCGACGGTTTCCGCGTCAAGCCGTCGCCGTCGGCTTCACCAGAACACCACGAGTCGACACAGTTTCTGAGGACATACAGTGACAACTGCTGGCAACCGTTCCGGTCGGCCGCCGTGCTGAACCCGAGGAGGTGGCCAATGCGGTGGCGTTTCTCCTGTCGGACGAGTCCAATTCTGTGACCGGGCACCTGCTGGTGGTTGCCGGTGGTGTGTGAGCCGATCATGCACGAGTGGAGGTGAACATGAAATTCGGAGTGATCCCTGCCACTTCTGGTGGCGTAAACCCCGCGGCCGAATATCTGCGCGAAGTAGTCGCCGGTGCTGAAAGCAACGGCTTCGACTCCGTGTGGATGGGCGAGCACGTCGCCTTGCCGACGCAGGTCGAAGGTCCTACCCGGGCAAAGAGCAGGGGTTGCCGGCGCCGGGAGAAGCCCCGATGCCCGACCCCTTGGAGTAGTTGTCGTTCGCCGCGGCCGCCGCGCCCACGCTGTTGCTGGGGACTTGTGTGCTGTTGGTTTCACTGCATCACCCGCTCACCCTGGCCAAACGCCTGGCCACCATCGACCAGCTGTCTGGGGGACGCCTGCTCGTGGGTGTCGGAATCGGCTGGAGTCGCCAGGAATACGCAGCCATTGGCGTCGCGTTCGAGCAGCGCGGCAAACTGCTCGAAGAGCACCTCGCCGCGATGCGGTGCGCCTGGCGCCAGGAAAACGTCACCTTCGACGGGGAATTGATCAAGTTCGGCCCGGTGTGGGCCACCCCAAGCCGATTGCCGCCGACATCCCATCCTGATCGGCGGCAACAGTATTGCGGCTGCCCGACGCGCGGGCCGTATCGGTGACGGATACCTACCGTTGCAGCCCGACCTGAAACGCCTCAGCGAACTCATCGCGGCGGCGCGTCACTCCGCTGAGGACGCCGGACGCGACCCCCACGCGCTACAGATCACCACACTGGGCAGGCCGCGGCGCGACCACGTGGAGCAACTCCTAGAACTAGGTAGGCGTCCAGCGCTTCCTGGTCTTCGCCGGTGGTGGCGACGACGTGACCCGGTAGGGGGAGAAGTGTCGCGTGGCCGTGAAGTCTGTCCTCTGCGCGGATTGAGCCGCGCTCACACGCACCACGTATCCGGTGGATCGGATCGCCCCAGCGTCAACCGTGCAGGCCCTCAGCGACAGCCGGAATGGAGCTGCCGATTCCGCACCAAAACCCGGTTGCCCCCGGCGAGACGGTCGAGCGCCTGAATGGCCATCGCCGTCGACTATGCCGGCCAATGATTTGCAGCACCCGTGTGCCCAACTTCAAGTGTCGGGTACGACCCGAGAGGTGACCGAGCGCCGCCAGCGGATCCGACCCTTGCTCCTCGGCAGTGAACACCGCGTCATAGCCGAGCTGCTCGGAGAGTTTGATCCGCTCAGTAGGATGCTCAAAAAGACGATCCCGGTAACGAACTTCAGTGGCAGGTTGAATCACGAAGGCTCCGTGGCATCCACGGTCGCGCAACGACATGATCGGCGGTTGAAGATTGCTTCGCCTCAAATCCGTGTCGCTGCGAACGTGCCCGTGGCCGTTGCCCGTGTCGCAAACTTCCGCCCAGGCAATAAATAAATGTTCAGCTATTTATGGGCTCGGTCCGGAACTGCTGGCGGGGACAAAATTGCGAGAGCGCTGCGGGCCGTCACCGACGACATCCGCGCGGGCGGGTATCCGGTGCCGGTCAAGAAGGTGAGCCCCGAATGGAGTGTGGCTCTGGGACAGGCTTTGCGCACTGTCCCAGAGCCACAAGTACTGGGGTTGCGGTCTTTTCAGACGCTTGGTGCCGTAAGCACCGGGGGATGGGCAGCTTCTGGATCGGGATTCTTGATCGGCAGGCCGAGGAACCGGCGAGCGTTGTCGCCCAGATAGTCATAAGTACGGCGGCGGTCCATGTCCTCGGCGTACTCGTAGTACTTCTTAGGCTCTTCGAGCCCCTCGGGGTGGGGCCAGTCGGAGCCGAAAAGCACCCTATCCCATCCGACGCTGGTCACGACGTCGGCAACGTTGCCCTCCCAGAAGGGCGAGACCCAGATGTTGCGCCGGAAGGTCTCAACGGGGTGCTCCTCGAAAGCCTTGGGCATCTTACGGTACACATCGTCGAGCGCGTCGATGAGCGGGTGGATCCACGAGCTGCCGTTCTCGACACTGGCGACACGAAGGTTGGGGAAGCGCGTCAAAGTGCCGTGACAGACCAAAGATGTAAGCATGTCGGCGATTTCGCGGTGACCGATGACAACCCACTTGAACGCCGACATTTCGAAGGCGCTGTTAGTCTCCGGCGGCTCCCACATATGAGCGTACTCTTCCAGCGGAGGCTGGCTGCCGTGAATTACAATAGGTAGCCCGGCGGCCTCGACTTCGCGCCAGAACGGGTCGAATTCAGGCAACGCCGGCGAACGCCAGCCCTTGTAGGTGTTCACCGGAGCCGGCTTGATCAGGACCACCTTAGCGCCGTTTTCGAGCACATACTCCAATTCGCGCATCGCATTTTCCAGAATGCCCAACGAGATGACCGGCGTCATGTAGAGGCGGTCTTTGTAGGTATAGCCCCAGGTTTCAAGCATCCACTGGTTAAGCGCGTGAATGAGCGCCCCAGTCAGTTCTGGGTCCTCGGCGGCGGAATGCTCCACCAAATTGGCCAGCGTCGGGTAGTTCAGGCACGCCTCAACACCTTGCGCGTCGAGCTGCTTGATGCGCTCGTCGCGATCACGCGATGCCGCCGGTGGCTTGATGGGTGTCCCACTCATCTCGCGCAGCGACAAGCCCTCGGGATTGTTGTTGCCGTAGAACCTCTCGTGTGCTCCTGGTGCGGCCACGACCTCAAACGTCGGGTTAGGCATGTACTCGGTGATCTTGCCCAGAATGGCGATCCGGGTCTTTTTGCCGATCTTCACGAACTGCACTGCCTTGTGGTATTTGTCCGGCAAGTGAGTGGTCAGCGCATCGGGCGTCTCATACATGTGCTGATCCGCGTCAAAGATCGGCACGTCCTTCGCATCGAACATCAGCGACATCTCCTTCTGACCGGGCTGCTGGTCCCCTTAGCCTTACGTTACTTGACATAAATGTCAAGTAACTCCGATTCTATGGCTATCTGGCGTGCATAGGCCGGTAAAAGCGACTTGACATTGGCGTCGAGTAGAGCTCGCGATCGGTGCCTGCATCCCCTATTGTCGAGGCATGACAGCTTCGCCTAATCTGCGCACGGTCGACTCGGTCGAAGTCGGCCGCGGCGAACGAACCCGTGCAGTGATCCTGGAGGCGAGTCGAAGGCTCTTCCTCGAGCGGGGCTATGCCGGCACACCGATCAACGCGATCACCGAAGCCTGCGGGATCTCGCGCGCAGGGTTTTATACCTACTTCAAGGACAAGCGAGAGGTCTTCAATGTCTTAGGAGAAACCGCCTATCACGACACCCTGGCCGTGATCTCGAAATGGGATGACACAGCTAAGCCACATGACCTCAGCGCTGTGACGGGTTGGGTCGCAGACTATTTCGAGTTTCTAGACCGCCACGGAGCCTTCGTGATGGCAGCGGCCCATTCCGCTCCCGACGACGAGGACTTCCGGCGTTCGCGCGATCACATGATGACGCGCGCGTCCTGGAAGCTGGGCCAAGCCATCGCCACCGATGGCCGGCACCCACCAGAAGCGATCGGCACCGCGACGATAGGTTTGCTTGAGCGCGCCTGGTATGCGACCCGAACCCAGTCGGTACGAGTGGATTGTAACGAATTGATCGGCGTCGTCGCCGAAATGATTTTCGCCATGACCCACTGAGCCGACCACTCGCCAGGGGTGTCCCTGCCGGATTGCGAATCGGTCGCAGGTGAATCGGCCCCCGACCCTGCTGCGAGGTCACCGTGCGTCGTTTGCGCCCACTAAGATCAAACAAGTTGCGTGTCGGCGCGCACACCGGCGACGTACGCCTACGCGACGAAGGAATCTACACGCGTTGTAGGTGTTCAAGCCTGACTACATTTCTTCCTCTGGTTGCACCACGGGAGTATGCCTTCGCGCGTTGGCCAGGCGAGATGCCTCGACGATCCCGAGCGCTGCCGACGGGGAAGACAGTTGGGGTTGAGCAGATGTGGAAGCGCTGCCGTATTCGCGTGGTGCGCCTGCGGATCTGTGTCCCGAAGGTTTCGCGTCACGCCGGTATCTGGCGACGTGCCCCAGTGCCATGTTGAGAGCCAGTTCGAGGGGACGCACGCTTCGGGTGGTCTGTGCCATGAGCAGTCCGCCTTGCAGTGCGGTCATCATGGTCAACGCAAGCTCGTCTACATCGGCTTCGGGGACGAGGTCCCCGCCATCGCGCATGACCGCGAAGCCCTTGGATAGATATGACTGCCATTCGGCGAAGGATCGCTCGAGCGCGAGTCGCGCCGAGTCGGATCGATCGGCGAGTTCGCCTACCAAGGATCCGAGGGGACAGCCTCCAATACCTTGCGTCGTGTGGGCCGTTGCGACGAGATGATCGCACCAACGCTGCAGCCCGTCCCACGACGATACTTCGCGCAGGCGTGGCTCCTGCGCGGCGATGACGTGCCCGAGCTGGGTCTTGATCACCTCGCTGATGAGGGCGTCTTTGTCGGCGAAGTAGTGTTAGAGCTGCGATCTGCTGGTGTGGCTGGCGGACATGACGGCGTCCAGGCTTGTTCCTGCGACGCCGCGCTCTCGGACCAGAGATGTCGCTTCGGCGACGATGCGGGCTTTCGTTGCCGCCCCGCGGTGGGTCAGCCGCGGGGTGGGCCGACTCTCTTTTTTCGGCACGGCCAGACACTATTCGAATTGGAATTGTCGGTCCACTTTTTCCACGGCATGATGCCGAAGTCAATGAACCACTGTGGAAGGACCTCGATGCCACACCTCGACACGGGTTGAGCCGTTCCCGTCACTCGAAAGCGCCCGTCGGTGGCGCGGCACGATCAGCGTGGCGCGGAACCTCACCGGCTCCTACCGCCGCAGCGCATGGCAAACATCGCCCGGATGATCGACGGCCCGTCAGTAACGTCGACGGAACGGTCATGAATGTCCTCAGTGAGGCCTTTTGGAGGCGGGGCACCTCCTTAGGGTCCGCCCGCGAATGACGCAAGGACGAAACGGCGGCCGACTATGCGCGGTCGTGCTCCTCGTCGCGACATGCCGAAATATCACTGGTTCGCAAGAGCAGAAGTTCATATCGCACACGTCGAGAGGGAACCATTGAAACCATTACAAGGTGACAAGTTCGTTAAGTATAATTCTATGTTTTTGGGTGTGTTCATGTTCATGTTCGGATTCTTGAAATTCTTCGAACCTTTTCGCACCATGTTTGATGTTCAGATCGCTAAGAGTGACCTGCCCCCTCTGAGTGTTCCATTTGGTAAAGTCGTAGAAATGGCGATCGGCCTTGGGTTGCTTTTGCCGGCCTGCTTCTCACAAAAGATTCCACGTCTATATGGCCCAATCGTGTTCCTTTCCTCCGCTGGCCTCGTCGTCAACATGGGCGTGGCGACGTACGTGCACTTGCAGCCAGAGGTACCAGCGAATGTACTCCCCCTGGGGATAAAGCCCCCCTTCATCCCATTGTTTGTCATGTTGCTCGCGGGAGTGAACCTCTATCGGCTCTACGTAGACAGCAGGAGGCAAAGGCCGATACCAGAGTAATCGAGCAATGGGACGATCGCCCGCACCGGGAAAGGCGCACGTGGACGCTATTGGCGGCGAGTCGTTAAAGGCGGGCGTCGTTGTTTCCGACACTGATTCTCATGACGTGCCTTTTCGAGTCGGAGAATGGAATTCCTGTGATACGGGAAGAAGAATGTCCCATTCGTACCGCGTGCAGTTGGTCTGTTGATTGATGGCTCAGCACCGGAAGCAGCGCTGCCATGCCGCATGGTTTGGCCCCGCTGCGTGCGTTGATCAAATGGCGTGATAGAGATCCAACGGTGATGCGCGAACCAGCGACATACTTGCGAAGCGTTTCCGGTCGGCCGTGCTCCCGCTGACCGGGATGCGCAGATGGGTGGGTCAACTTTTCGGATTGTCCGCCCCAGGCGGGACGCAAGTGATCCCCCTATTGTGCAACGCAATTCGACGACGAAGGTGACTGTCCCGATGTCTCTGCAACAGCATCCACCGCACGAAACCCTCTTCCGCTCAACATCCATCGGCGGCATCGACGTCGCCAATCGCATCGCCCTGGCGCCGATGACCCGAGTAAGCGCGACAGCCGCTGGCCTACCCACCGATCGAATCGGTGGCTATTACAAGATGTTCGTCGAGGGCGGGTTCGGTCTGTTGATCACCGAAGGTCTCTACATCGACGACCAAACCAGCCAGGGGTACTTCTTCCAACCCGGCATCGCCAATTCCGCCCAAGCCGCGGCGTGGACCCGAGTCGTCGACGGCGTCCATGCCTACGGGGCAAAGTTCTTCGCCCAACTGATGCACGCCGGCAGCCAGTCTCAAGGCAACCCACACACCACCATCACCTGGGGGCCCTCAGCCGTGCGCCCTAAAGGCGAGCAGCTGAACATGTACCGCGGGTCGGGCCCGTTTCAGGTTCCCCAGGCGATGACCGACGAGCACGTCGATCACGTCCGCGCCGCGTTCGTCAATGCCGCCCAGCAGGCCCGCAACGCCGGATTCGACGGGGTGTAGATCCACGGCGCCAACGGATACTTGCTCGACGCATTCCTCACCGACTACCTCAACGCCCGTACCGACGACTACGGGGGCGACGTCGCCAACCGCGTCCGATTGGCGACCGAGGTCTGCGCCGACGTCGTAACGGCCGTCGGAGGGGATATCGCCGTCGGCATCCGCATCTCCCAAGCCAAGGTCTCTGACAACGACCACCGATGGGCCGGCGGCCAGGACGATGCCGCCATCATCTTCACCGCGCTTGCCGACACCGGCATCGACTACATCCACACCACCGAATACCGCGCACTGGCACCAGCTTTCGAAGGCGCCGACACAACGTTGGCCAATTATGCGAAACAATATAGCGGCCTTCCGATCATCGCCAACGGACACCTCGACGACCCCTGCGACGCCGCCACCATCATCGACTCCGGCGCCGCCGACGTCGTCGCCCTCGCGAAACCCGCTCTGGCCAACCGGGACTGGCCACACCGCGTGCACACCGGTCAACCATTGTCACCAGACCTGCCCGCCGATCTACTGGGCCCGCTTGCGACGATCAAGGACTGGGAAGTCGCCGACACGCCGCACCTGAGCCGGACTGCGGCATCACCAAATCAGGCTCCCGGCAGCTGAACCGCGTCGAGCATCCGTTTCGCGCGATCCCCCCGCATCCAAGACGGTCCCGAGCGAAAACCGGGCGACAACCGACGACGAAAGGCAGCCCACGGTCGACGTCGATCGCGAGTGCTTCGCGGGGGAACTCGATTACGTTCAGCATCTCCAAGGTGCGGCCATCGGCGGTGGTGTCGAACTGAAAGTCCATGGCCTGTTACTGCGCTAAGTCGATCGGAACACGGCAACGGGGGTAAGCGGTGACCCCACGGCGCGCGTGATCCGGAGGGGCGGGCCCGAGAACAGGAATTCCCAGCGGCTCTGTTCGGCACAGACAAGCGCAAGCGGCTCGAGATCGAAGATCTCTCCGACCCAAAGTCCCCGCACATCGTTTGCAGGCCGTAGCGGCCCCCGATGCACTCGAGTTCGTTGAGCATGGTGGTGAACAGCTTGGCTCCGGTGGCGCCCAACGGGTGACCGAGGGCGATCGCGCCGCCGTTGGGGTTGATCTTCTCCGCGTCGGCCTTGATCTCTTTGAGCCAGGCCAAAACCACCGGTGCGAACGCCTCGTTGATCTCCACGGTGTCGATGTCCTCGATGGAGAGAACGACCGCCCACACCCCGATCCCGTGCTCAACGCGGCGGCGATCCGCCAACTACAGCCCAATGCCGAGCTCCGTATCATCCCAGCGGCTGGGCATTGGTCGATGTATGAGGGCGCCGAGTACTTCAACTGCCATCTGCGCGACCTCTTGCACACACCCCTTCGCCGATGACGCAGACCGCAGCAAAATCATAGTCGACCGGTGGTTCCGTTTCAGCACAACGCGTTTCATCAAGCGGACTACTCAACGATAGGAGTCCGTCGGGGATTGGTTATTCCGAGTCGTCGCCGCGCACCAGTCGAACTGGGGTGAAGACGAGAACCTCCTCGTCGCGCTGATTGCGCACGCTGACGCGCGTGGCGACCACGCCGCGTCCCGGTTTACTGGTGGCGCGCGAATCGGTGGTGGTGACAACGGCGTGGATCGTGTCGCCCACATACACCGGTTTTTTGACCGACAACTCCATGCCCATAAAGGCCAGTCCGGTTCCGTTGAGGACTTGGCTCTGCACGATCAGCCCTTCAGCAAGGCAGTAAGTCATCGCGCCGGGAACGAGCCTGCCGGTATAGCCGCGGGACCCGGCATGGGAAGCATCCATGAAGAGCGCTTCGTTGAAGCCGGCCCACGTGATGAATTGGATGAGGTCGGCCTCGGCCACCGTCCGTGCGCCCGTGCGAAAATTCCAACCCGGTTTCATCTGCTGCCACGTCTTACCCTTGGTTAAGGGCTCAAAATCGGAGCTCGGAACAATGTCGTCAGTGGTCACCGTGATCCCTTTCCGCGTGTGCCGCACAGCCGACACCCCGCCGGAGGGCGTGCCGCATTCGCCTCTGGCTTAACTAGGCGAGGCTTAAACAGTATAAACAAATAGATGATTACGAGCGCGCCCCGGCCCTCTCAAATTGCACCGTAAATCGTATGTTGATGACGGTCAACTGATGCGTGAAGATCGGTCAGGGAGGCCGATATCATGCCTGCTGTCAGAGATAGTCGCATCTGATTGACATAACAAAGTGGGCGACATGCGTGAACACGGGCCAGTCGTGCCGTTGGGACGGACCCCGTTCGGGGCAGCAGTGAACCAACGCGGCTGTGGAAGTTCCCGCGCGCGTTGCGGGTGTTGGCGGTGATCGGCCTCATGCGTAAGTTGCCATCGGCGTGTATGACACGACGATCAACTTCGCAGGCCTCTATGGCGGCCCGGCTGAGACGTACCCGAGCTACCTGCGCGCGCACCTGTGCGGCCCGCGACTCCGCGACCGTGCCCCCAACGCCAGGCGCTTCGTCAATCAAGCGCACTACGCGGGCTAGTTTGACGGTCCAGTGCCGATCTGCCGATTTAGCACCGGCAACAGCATCCTTTCCGCCGTGGCGCCGCCCCCACGGCCGATTGGCGTGCACCAAGCGCGATACGAATAGTGCGTCACGACGGCGACGGCCCGCCGCTCGACCAGCAGACTCGCTGTTAGTCCCTCGAGCGTGATCTCAAGACCACCCACAGGATCTCGCGTTAGGTGTTGCGCCGGCAGCCGGCAGCACTGCGCCGCATCGCCGACAAAGTCAGTGGAAGATCAGCTGTGTCACAGAGCTTTTGGCGATGTTCGACGTAAAGGCTGATCTGGGGGTCAGGTTGGCGGGGTCGACACAACACTGACGACTTGCGCAATTGGGCATTAGACAGAAAGCAAACGCAACGAGACGTGCCTAATGTCCGGACTCGACAACAGTCAGGCCATCGCCGATGAAGCTGCACTCGCTAGAACGAAGGTGCCCGCCGGTAAGCATCCCGATCCAGAGCTGGCAGAAGAAATTCGGGTCACACACGAGCAAACGCGAGACGCGACGCCTAGCCCTAGGTAGGGCCGTCCGCCCTCGGTAACGCTATGTAGCCGAGCGCTTTTGGGGCTGCAAGGCGCCCGGGAGGAAATTCCGCAAGAGGCCTTCATCGCCACCACATTCAGGGTTGCCCGGGTCCTCGATCAAACTGAAAGCGATCCGCACTACCCATAACGCCATCTGCTGGGTCGACACATCGGTGCGTAATTCGCCTGGGTCAGCCTCGGCGAACCGATCGATCAGCCCTTCAACGATTTCGGTACGCCACGCCTCAGAGCGCTCAGCTGCGTGGTGCGCTCGCGCGAGGTCATGCGGGGCCGTCATCGACAGCATGGCCGGTGAGCTCCGTGCCGCTTTCAAGCCCGCAACGATCGCATTGATAAGTCGATCGACAAACGGGCGTTCCTCGGCAAAATACGGGTCGGCGGCGGCGACCACCAGGTTCGTCGCCTTAACGAAACACGCGCCCAGTATCGCGTCCATATTCGGGAAATAGGAGTACACGGTCGTCCGGTGCACACCCGCCTTGGCAGCGACGTGCGTCATCTTGGTCCGGCTTGGACCCCGCTCGACAAAACACGCTTCGGCTGCCTCGATCAGCCGACTTCGCGCATCGTCTTCCGACGACGGAAGGTTAGCGCCCCAGGCAGGGGCCCGTTGTTTATCGCCACGTTCCACTGATTCGAGCTTGTTCACCTCTGGCCACCGCTTCCGACCCGCGCTTGACCGTACGCTACATCACTGGCTAGCGTGCAGTGTGCACTACATGGCAGAAAAAACTGTAGTTCGCATCGACGGATTCGGCGCTCGAGCAGCCCAGGCCGCGCGTCGGGGAGCCGCAGGACCAACAAAGGAGGACACGATCGTGTCAGCGCCGACAGACGCTTCAGTGGCCGAGAACTTCGACCACCACTCGCCGGAATTCCGGGAGGCACCCCACGAGACCCTGGCAGACATGCGAGCACGCTGTCCGGTATCACATTCCGCCGAGCACGGCGGGTTTTGGGCATTGCTGGACTACCAGTCGGTCTTCGAAGCTGCGCGCGACGATGACTCTTTCAACTCCTATCCGTCGGTGGGCATCCCGGCAAGTGGCGCGCCGTTTCCGATCCTGCCGATCGAATCCGATCCGCCGCTGACGCAGAAATTGCGTCAGATCACGGTCAAGGCGTTCTCGCCGGGGCAGGCGGAAGCGTTACGCCCGCTCACCCGCCGCATGGCCTCGGCGATGGTCGATGAGTTCATCGAGCGCGGGCATTGCGACATCGTCGGAGAACTGACCACACCGCTGCCGGCCAAGCTCATCTTGCACATGCTCGGCTACGACGAGTCGAAGTACCTGCAATGGGTGGATTGGGTGCATTCCTTGGTCCACGATCGCACCCATGACGTCGACAAGTCCGGCGCTGCAGTAATGGAGATGTTCGGCGCGATTTACAACCAGATGACCCAGCGCCGCGAAAACGGTGACCTCGGTGAAGACCTCTTCGGCCAGATCCTTCGCGGGACAATCGATGACGTGCCGTTGGACGACACGCAGATCCTGATGTATACGGTGTTGATGATGCTGGGCGGCATGGACACCACCAGCGGGCTAACCGGCAACGTGCTGTACGCCCTCGCCGAGAAGCCGGAGCTACGCAGCTCCCTGGTCGGCGAACCCGAGCAGATCAAGAAGGCCACCGACGAGTTTCTCCGCCTGTATACACCGACACTGGGGCTGGCGCGAACTGTCGCGCGCGACACCGAGTTTCACGGCTCACAGCTATGCGCAGGTGATCGCGCCATCCTGATGTGGTCGGCTGCCAACCGCGATCCTGTGATGTTCGAAGACCCAGACAGGTTCGACCTAAATCGTCGTAACAGCCAAAAGCAGATGGCCTTCGGAGTCGGCATGCATCGGTGCCTGGGATCGCACTTGGCCCGGATGATGTTTCAAGAGATGCTCGCCGAAATCTTGACGCGGATACCGGATTATCGACTCGATGGCCAACCCAGACGATTCGAAGACGCCGGCGAAGTATGGGCCATGCGCGAACTACCCATCGCCTTTACCGCCGGAGCCCGAGAAAACCGAAGGGATAGCGAATGACCGTGCGCATCGAATTCGACTCCGCCCGCTGCGCAGGCCATGCGCTGTGTGCAGCCGCAGGACCGGATCTGTTCATCCTTGACGACGCCGGCTACTGCATTCCGCCCAGCAAGGAAGTGCCCCCGGAGCTGGCCGAGCAGGCCTTCGCGGGCGCGGATGCTTGCCCAGAGCAGGCCATCGCAGTTGTTGACGAGCGGACGGTAAAGGCTGCCGAGTGAGTCAGCCGATCGGCTTCATAGGCGCCGGCCAGATGGGCGAGCCCATGGTGCGCCGACTGCTCGCGGCCGGTCAGGCAGTCACCGTCTTCGCTCGACGCGACGACGTGCGCGCTCGCCTCAAAGACGCCGGGGCAACTGTGGTTGACAGCATCGGAGATGTTGCGCGCGATGATCGGGTCGTCATCGTCTGCCTGTTTTCTGATGCTCAGTTGCGCGACGTCGCCCTCGGAGCACAGGGCCTGTTGACACACAGCGCTCCGGGAACAGTTGTGGTCTCGCATACCACCGGAACGGTGGCGACTTTGCGTGAACTTGTCGCGGCTCGTCCAGACGTCACTGTCGTCGACGCGCCGATCAGCGGCACCGCAGACGACATCGCCGCGGGCGAGCTGACCGTCATGATCGGCGGACCGGCCGAGGCGGGCGCACAGGTGACCTCGATCGTGAATGCTTACGCCACCAACGTGATCCGCACCGGCGACCTGGGCACCGCGCTCAACCTGAAACTCGTCAATAACATGCTGTTCGCGGCCAACGCACAGTTGTTGGCTGCCGCGGTCGCGGTCGCAGCCGACTTGGACATCGACGCCGACCGATTCCTGCAAGTCCTGGCAGCATGCAGTGCTGACAGTAAAGTCGCCGGCCATGCCCGCGGCATCGGCGGTATGGCCAAGTTCACCGAGCTCGCCGCACCGTTTCTGCGCAAGGATGTCGATGCTGCAGTAGCGGCTACGCGAGAGGCCAATGCTGATCCGGGACTGCTCTATGAGGTGATCCGACGCGGACCGCTTGCGCTGACAACGACGGACGAAGTCATCCGGTGAGGCGCACAGCCCACCAAGCGCTACGTCAGCGGATCATCCGCCAGAGGATCTCAGCGTTGCTGCGGATCGCAGCCGCGGGCCCGTGATCCACCGTTGTCGCGCGCGCTAAAAGCCAGCTTCTTTCCAGCATCGCCATCACCGACATGCCGATGGAGACCGCGGAGGTGTACGCGCCGGTGCTTCGGGCAGTAATATAGCCGCCCAGCTGTGAGGCCGACTTCCTGTGCAGGCGCTTGACCTTCGCCCGAAAGTCGGGGTCGTCGGGGCAATCGTCAATGGCACGCACCAGGAACGCGCCGTTGTGGTCAAGATGGTGGAAGTACGATTCGACCCAGCCGCGTACCTGGTCGAGCTCCGGTGGGTGTTCGAGTAAGTTAAACGCCTCGATCAGGCCGATTGTGTCGCGATAAGTGGCCGTGCCGAGTTCGACGAAGAGCTGCTCTTTATCCCGGTAGTAGTAGTAGAAATTTGCTCGGGTGACGTGCAGGTCCTGAGCGATCTCAGTGACACTGGTGGCGCTGTAGCCCTTGCGGGCGAAAGCGTTTCGAGCGGCCTCCTGTATCGCCTCTCGCGTGACTGCCGACTTGGCCAGCGTCACCGGGCGCCAGCCGCGGCGGCTTGAGGGTAAAAGCCCTGCGCCCACCGCCGCAACCGCCGGAACCCGTCGGCCTCAGACTGGGACAGCGCGGGGGGATCCAGGTATTTCTGATGCTCCCAGATGTTGATGTCGTCGGGCAGCGCTGTCTTGGCCTGCTCCAATCGCATTGCGTAGTTGTCGGACCCAGAGATCCAGTAACTTGCGAAAATGTCGGAGGTCGCGTTATCGACGGGAGTGGCATTGATTGCGATGACCCGCACCCCGTCGCGCGTGCATTCCCCGTTGATGCTGTATCCGATTCCCGACCAGTAGATCTCGATCGTGTTGTCGGTGTCGCCAGGACGATCGATACCGTCAGACCATCGCTTGCCAAAACCCACCTTCGCGCGCCACGTCGTGTCATCTGTGTGCTCGTCAAGCACTACCGGGCTGATGGGCGTCTTATGCACGAAACGAAAGTGATGGGGATCGACCGCGTTCTCGGCGATGATCTGAGGATGGACGCGCACCCCGCGAAATCTCTGCTGTTCTGCGGTGTCCAGCGATCGATATTGCCGGGAGGTCACTGCATCGGACAGAACATTGTGCCAATCGACCAACTGCCACAACGGGTCTCGTCCAGCCGTATCATGCCATACGAAGATGCACCCATTGAGCTCAGTGGCATGCCACGAACGCACACGTCTTCCGCGGTTAGGCCGTGACTCATAAGGGATGCGGACATTGCGCCCCTCGCCACTCCACACCCAGCCGTGGAACGGGCACTGGATGCCCTCGTCTACGACGCACCCGCCGTACGCCAAATTAGCGCCGAGGTGCTGACAATGGGCGTCGAGAACATGCGCTTGCCCGTCGTTGCCGCGAAAGACCACCAGCTCGGTGCCAAAGTACCGCAGTGGTCGGACATCGCCTGCTTGCAACTCCGAACTCCACGCCACCTGGAACCAGCCGGTTGGAACCATGCTTGGTAGTTCGCTCATGCCTTCAGTATTTCTAGTTCTGACAATCCTGTCAAAAACAAAATGACGCAGATCCCGCCGACTGCCGCGGAACGCCAACGACTCTGCCCGCCCTGCCGGCGGCGACCTCAGGTGAAGCACAGCCTTCCTGTGCAGGGTGGATACAGGCGTCGAGTCGTGCCCTTGCCCAGCCGGCAGCAACCTCAATTAGACGGATACAGCCACATAGTTATTCGTATAACGTATTATCAACGTCTAGTCCGACCATCGACGACCGGATACTTCCATGTCTAAGCGCCATGCTCTGATACTCGACCCCACCAGATGTGCACTGGTAATGAACGAGTGTCAGGCTGGGGTGGTCGGCGAGGACTCGGTGCTGCCCGCGCTGGCCTGCGAAGTCGGTCCGATGTTAGCCAACCTCGGGCGTCTCGCTGAGGCTGCTCGCCGTACGGGAGCCCAGATTGTGCACGCCACCTTTGAGACACTCGCAGACAACCAGGCTGCCGCACGCAACAATCCGCTGTTCGGCATCGTGTTAAAGCACACCTCGACGTGGACTCCCGGGAGCAAGGCGGTGCAAGTCGTTCCCCAAATTGGGGTAGGACCCAAAGACTTGATCATGCCCAGGCATCACGGACTTTCGCCGAGCCGGGGTACCGAAATGCTCTCCGTACTGCGCAATCTGGGCGTTGAAACCCTCATTGTCGCAGGGGTGTCGTTAAACGTTGCCGTCCCATCGGTCGCAGTCGATGCGGTCAACGAAGGCTTCCGCGTGGTGGTCCCCACGGACGGTGTCGCGGGTACTCCCGCCGAATACGCGGCAATGGTCTTGAAACACACCCTGGCAATGGTGGCGACCTTGGCCACATGCGATGAAATTGCCGACGCGTGGTGCGCATCGACCGAAGCGCCGTCAGTCCATCAGCTACAAGGGGGTTGATCATGCCGATCACGACCGAACTGCCGGTGTTGGATTTGCTGACCATGGTAGAGGACGGTCCACAGCGCCACGGTGCCCAGATCATGGCACTCATGGATGACACCGTCTCCTACCAGTTTCACGTCCCGACCGCCGAGACGGTGACCGGACCGCAAGCTGTATTCGACGAATTGCTGCGGCAAACGGACCATTACTCAGACTTGCATTTCGAGATCAAGACTGTCAGCGCGACCGCACCGCGGGTGGTCGTCGAACGATATGACAGCTTCGTCTGGCCGGCCAACGGCGCTCGCGTGGGATATCCGGTTGCCGCCGTCTTCGACTTGACGCCCGACGGTCGAATCGCCGCGTGGCGCGAATATTGGGACAGGGGAGAACTGATGTCCCAGGTCGATGCCGCGAGCCGCTAGAGTCCGTGCCGGCGTTCGGGCTACGCGAGGCGGGTCGAGCGCTGGCAGACGCGCCAAGACAAGGCTGCGTGGACAATCACGAGATCACGATGCAAACTTTCTTGATGTTGCTCGGAGGGATCGGACACCACGAGCGGCCTGACCTGGGACATCCTGCGCTGGTTGGCTGAACGGTCGGACTTGCGTGACAGGTTAATCAAGGACCGTTCGCTGCTACCTGAGGTAACCGAGGAGTTCCTGCGGCACAGCGCGCCCACACTCGGTCGGGCCAGAACGGTGAGTCGGGACGCCGATTTGCACGGACAGTCGCTGCGCGCCGGCGACCGCGCCACACTGATGTGGGGACCCGCCAACCGCGATCCCGCGGTCTTTCCCAACCCGGCAGAAATCGATCTCGATCGACCCAACAAGCGGCACTTGGCCTTTGGCGTCGGTAGGCACCGATGCCTGAGGTCCAATCTTGCCCGAATGATGTTTCGCGTCATGATCGATGAGATTTTGACCCGACTTCCCGACTGCGAACTCGACTGCGCACCGATCCCGCTTCGAAGACGCCGGAGAGGTTTATGCCATCTGCAACACGCCCATTCGTTTCAGTCCAGGACCGTGCCAGGGGCGGGCACTACCGCGGTCGGCCCGTAGCTTTCTACTGGACGCGTGGGCACACATCCCTGCTCCGGCCCCGCTGGGTAGTTAGCGTGAATCACGCTACAGTGCACTGTATTTGTCGACCAAGGTCTGTTTGTATAGTTTCCCGGCGTCGGTTCGAGGCAACGTGTCCTCGAACGAGATGGACCGTGCACACTTGTAGTGCGCCAAACGTTCTTGGATCCACGTGCTGAGCTCGTGGCCCAGATCCTCGGTGTTCTCTGCTGGGTCGACGGCTTGGACGACAGCTTTAGCCGACTGGCCCATGTCGGCGTCGGGGATGCCAAAGACCGCGGCGTCCATGACATTCGGATGACTGATAAGCCGATTCTCGGCCTCCTGCGGATAGATGTTCACGCCCCCGGAGATGATGGTGTAGTGGCGCCGGTCGGTCAGGTAGAGGAAACCGTCGCTATCGAGGTAACCCATATCACCCACGGTGGTCATGCCGTCAGGCCGCCGCGCAGCCGCGGTCTTGGCAGGGTCTCCGAGGTACTCGAAGGGATAGCCACTCTCGTCGTCGAGCACGTGCGCTACCCCGACCAGGGGCCTGCCCACCGAACCCGGGTGCTGCAGCCATTCTTCGGCGGTGATGAACGAGGCGCCGATCGCCTCGGATGATGCGTGATACTCATCGATGAGCGGTCCGAACCACTCGATCATCGGGCGTTTGACTTCGACCGGGCACGGTGCGGCCGCGTGGGCAACGCGCTGCAGGCTTGAGATATCGTATGAAAGGTGCTGCGGTGCCGATACGTTGAGTATTCTGACGAACTTCGCCGGCACGAATTGCGCATGGAAGACTTGGTAGCGTTCGATGCACACCAGCGCCTGGATCGGGTCGAACTTTTCCATCACGACAGTCGTTCCGCCCTAGCGTTGCACCGAGCTCGACCACTGCGAGGGTGCGGTGTGATAAAGGCGAGCCGGACTGAGGTAGACGCAGTCACCGGTGATCCCCACGACGGCCAACAGCCCAATATGTCGACTGCGCGATCTGGTGATGTGTGCTGCAGTGCGCGCTTGATCCCCTTCGGGCGTCCGGTGGTGCCAGGGGAGTACTGCAGCAACTCACCCTCGCGCTCGCCGGGAACCGCACTGACTGCCTGATCTGCAACACAATCCGGGTAGCGCTGCCAGCCCTGAAGATCCTCGTCGGCGATCAACCGCACATCGGGAAGACCACCGCTGATCCAGGTCTGCAGATCCGCGCAAACCGACGCCATGGCTCGCGATCCGATCAATGCCTCGGCGTTGCTGTTCTCGACGATGTAAGCGGCCTCCGCCGCGGTCAGATGTGTATTGATGAAGGCGTAATACAGTCCGATTCGCCGGGCTGCCTACATCACCGTGTGGACGTGCTCATTGTTTCCATCAGTACCGCGATGCAGTCTCCCTCGGCCAGGCCGGCTTTCCGCACGAACCGCGCAAGCGGGTTAGCACGTGACTCGAGTTCGGCGAAGCTCACGGTGATGACGGATGGATGCAGGATCAGCGCAGGCCTTTGCGAACCCGCGTGGTCACGTATCTGCATGCCGATGCTCCTTTGGTGGCTGGGCCGTCCAGCATCCGCACGGCTGCCAATCAGCGAGGTAGCGCGACCGACGCATCAACCTGCTACCTTGCTGGATGATTCGGTTGATTGCTCACTGCACCAAGTTAGTTCGCATGGTTGAGCATCGACGCCCGCGCGTTGGCCAGGCGGCGATGATCGAATCCGCCACGCCCCTGGCGTAGAGCTGTACCCAATGGCGTGGTGCGAAATCGGCGAGCGCGTCGTTGACCGTCTCGCGCGCGGCACCCACAAGTTGGGCGAGTTCCTGCTGCTACAGACCGTGGTCGACAAGTAGAGCGCCGTCTTCCACGGCGCCGAACCGGCCTGCGAGAATCAACAGTTGCTTGGCCACGCGAGCGGCCACGTCAGTGAATATTAGGTCCGCCAGGGTGTTGTTCGTGCGGCGCAGGCGGCGTGTGAGAACTCTGAGCAACTGTTCGGCGATCTGCGGATGGTCGGCAATCCCGGTCCGAAAGCCTTTGCGGTCCATCGACACAGCGTGCACGGCGGTGATGGCTACCGCGTTGGATGTGCGTGAACCGGGGTCAAAGATCGACAGCTCACCGACCATGTCGGATGGACCCATGATCGCCAGCAGATTCTCGCGCCCGTCACCGCAGCGCCGGCCAATCTTGACCTTGCCGGGCAACACGATGTAGCGCCGGTCCCCGGGCTCACCTTAGGTGAAAATCGTATGTTCCCGGGGAGAGTCGAGAGCCTGTAGCCGGGTTTCAGCCGCGGCAACAGGGGCGCGTCGACTCCCTGGAAGAGGCCGGCCCGCGCTAAAACCTCACTGAACCCGGCTGCACCCATATTCATCGGCGCCCTTCTCCTCGGCCCAGCGACCGGGTCGCGGCCCGTTCCTACTATTATCTAAACAAATGTATGATTTGCGCGTGAATTCCGCACCCGATGCAGACATCGACGAACCTGTCGTCGTCGAACAGCGTGAACGTATCTTGTTGATCACCATTAACCGACCAGCAGCGAAGAACGCGGTGAATGCCGCGGTGAGCCGAGGCCTGGCCCAGGCGATGGACCGGCTCGACGCGGATCCGACACTGTCAGCGGCAATCCTCACCGGTGCAGGCGGCACGTTCTCGGCCGGTATGGACCTCAAGGCGTTCGCCCGCGGCGAGAACGTGGTCGTCGAAGGCCGGGGGATGGGCTACACCGAGCGGCCGCCGGCCAAACCGTTGATCGCAGCGGTTGAAGGATTTGCCCTGGCCGGAGGCACCGAGCTCGCATTGGCCGCCGATCTTATTGTCGCCGCGCACGACGCCGTGTTTGGGCTTCCGGAGGTTAAGCGAGGATTGGTGGCCGGAGGTGGGGGTCTGTTGCGGCTGCCGCTGCGCATCCCTTCCGCGATCGCGATGGAGCTATCTTTGACCGGCGACGTGCTTCCAGCACCTCGCGCACACGAGTTCGGCATGGTCAACGTACTGGCACGCCCCGGTGCTGCCCTCGATGAGGCCACCGCGCTGGCCACCCGCATCACCGCAAACGGCCCACTAGCCGTCGCTGCGACAAAGCGCATCATCGTGGAGTCGAGAGGGTGGACCGTCGAGGACGTGTGGAGCAAGCAATTCGAAATCCTCGCACCGGTTTTCGCGTCGAACGACGCACAGGAAGGCGCAATTGCATTCGCCGAGAAGCGCACTCCGCGCTGGACAAGTACCTGAGCATGGGGATTATCTAGCCTGGATGGGCTATTCACCGAGTTTGCGGGCGCGATGTCCGTACGCCTGGAGCCATGTCGAGCCTATTGCGGCCCCGGCTCGGTTGCAGCCGACGCGGACTGTCCGCCGGCCCCCGGCAGAGCCGCGGTGACGGGTTCACTCGCGTCCAGGGCGGCCGGCAGGCCGGCCGCCCTTCGGATCACGGCTAGTTCGCGCACCACGGCTTCCGTCATCACATGAGGATCAACAATGCTGTCGTCGGTCAGCACCGAGAAGTTGCGCTGATCGACGCAACTCCATACCGTGACGTTCATGGCAGTGCCCGCGACAAGCGGTCCGACTGGGAAGAACTGATGCTGGGCCGCACCGTCGACGTGACCGCGCTTGCGCGGGCCGGGAACGTTGGAGACCGTCACGTTTTGCAGTCGGCTGCGCGCCGTGCGGGCAGCCGTTCGCCGCATGCCCGCAGCGGCGAGTGGTGCAGGCCTGTAGTCCATCCAGCGGCTCATGACATCAGGACCCAGCCGTACATTGGTCTTTTTGGCGTTCGTTGCTGCGATGCCAACCCGCTCAATCCGCCGAAGGGGATCGTCGATGTGTGCCGGCGGGAGAAGAGCAGTCCGCCTAAAGCATTGCCGCTGACACGCTCTGGGCTGGGGTCGGTGCTCACCGGCATCGACCCGATGAGCGGTCGGTCTGGTGTGTGGCTCAAGTGCAGCAATAGTTCTCGCAACGCCCCGGCGCATATGTGAGCACAAGGTCGTTCAAGGTGACACCGGAATGCTTGCTCGTATCTTTTGGCTCCAGCAAGCGCGACCGTCGAAGTGGCAAAACGCCGACCCGGTAAAACAATATGGTTCAGCAGCGTCGGCGGCAGGGCGAAACGCTTGGCCATCTCTGGATCCCTGCCCGGCTGCGCGGTGCCACGGCGGATGCCCGCTGCAACGCTTTGCCCTGAGGGCCGTTGAACAATATGTCGTGACCCAGGGTGTAGCGGCCGCTCATAGCCAAAGTGGTCGACAGGCCGGTCGCAACGACAGGGATGTCCATAGCGAACAGGCCACCGGGATGGTTGCCGACGACCAGCGAGCCGGCAGGGGCATGCGATCGAGTCCGTGGACCTCACAACGAAACCAGCCCTTGGTCACCGGGCGCAGTGCGGTGATGACCGACGCATCAGCCGCGGATCCCAACTGCCGTCGAAGTCTCCGCGACGCCTCCGCGCCGACACTGAATCTGTCATCGTCGACATCCCTTCTGGCCGTGGCCCTTACCCCCGTTGTCGTTTCGGCGTAGCTCGCCGCAGGCGTGATGCGCATCGGCGGCGCCACGGGAGCAGGTGTCATCGGGCATTGCCGGCGCCTTCGAGATGGGCGCTGCGAAGTCGGTAGCGCAAGAGCTTGCCGGCGCTGCTGAGCGGCAACTCGGAAACGAAGTACCAAAACGCGGGAACCTTGAACCCGGCCATGCGCGTACGGGCCCACGCGTGCAATCCGCTTGTGCAGGGTGGATCTGCAGCGTCGAGGGGTACCACAAACGCAGCGATCGTCTCGCCGAGCCGTTCATCCGGTACACCGACGACTCCGATCGACTTGATTTGCGGATGTGAGGAAAGAATGTTCTCCACCTCCGAGGGGAAGACGTTCTCGCCTCCGCGCACGATCTTGTCGTGGTAGCGTCCGCGCAACAGCAGATAGCCGTCTGCGTCGAGTTCACCGAGGTCGCCGGTGTGCAGCCAGCCGTTGGAGTCGGTGACCGCCAAATGGGGTGCGGCGGCCAGTACCTCGCCCACGCTCTGGTCGGGTGCATTGTCGATACGCAGGCGTAGGCCGGGAACTGCGCGGCCGACGGTTTTGAGCAGTTCGGGTCGGGTGGTTGCGCATCGGTGGTCTTCCGCGGTCAAGCACGTGATGGGGCTGCCCTCGGTCTGGCCGAACAGGCTGATCACATTGGCCTTGGGCATCAGGTCGATGATCCGGCGAACTGTCTGCGGTCGGATCGGGGCGGCACCGTAGACCAATGTCGTGAGCGCAACGCTGTCGAGAATGCCCCAACTGAGCAGCATTTCGATCATCGTGGGGACGAGTGACGCATGCGTGACCCCGACCGTGGACAACCGCGACCACCATTCCGCGCTGAACCGCGCGGTGGCCGCCGCTGCGCCGCCAGCGGTCAGCGCCGCCAGGAGATTCCCTATTCCACCGATGTGGTGGATGGGGGACCCGGTGGCGAAAGTCGTCGTCGGCCCGAAGCCGATCAGGTCTTCCAAGATAAGCGCCCGGCCCAGCATGACCCGATCGCTGATGGGGACCTGCTTGGATGTTCCCGTCGTTCCGGCCGTATGCAGGACGAAAGCGGCTTGATTGACAGCAGCAGGCAACCCGTTTCTCGATGATGCGAACACCGGGATGGTGATAGCGCGCAGGCCAGCACGGTGTGCCACCTCGCGGGCAGTGTCGGCGAAGGCGTGCTCGGTGAGCAGAACTGGTGAGCCGCAGGAACCGGCCATCCCGGCGATCTCATCGACTGTTAACCGCGGCCCGACCGGCGCCAGCGGCCGGTCGGCCGACGCGCCGCCCAGCAGAAGGGCGATTGAGTCGGCGTTGGTGGTAACCAGCGCGGGCACTGCCACACCCGTCGGCGCCCCTAACGTGACGAGAAACTCTGCGGCAGTTGCCGCCTTACCAATGAGCTGGCGTCCGCTGATGACACCAGCCGAATCGTACAAGACAGGGCGATCATTCCCGACGTGCGCGTCGTGAATGCGCGCGATCCATGATGGGGCGCTCCCCATGGTGGGCGGATCGTAAACGGCGGCCTCCTACACGGTCGTAATCATTAGTCTCGCAGAACCGGTGACCATGCCGCACTCGTTGGCCTCATACACCGTGGTGCCGCACGGCACGGGGACCAGACCTCCGGGGTGGCTGCGATGTGCATTGGCACGGCGGATCTGCACGCTCTTTGAAGCGACCCCGTGCTCGCGACCTCGCTGGTGTTGTCCGACAGCGCGACCACCTCCCGCAGCTGGGGCGCGCTCAAGATTATATTGCATCCTTGATGTGTTGGTACCGAGGAAGCGCAAGCCGGTATTGCGGCGCGCTGGACCGCGCCCGGTGGAGACGCGGCAGCAAGACCTTGCGTTCCCGGCGGAACCGCTAGAGGTCAGCATCGAGTGGTTGCCTCTCATCGATCGCGCCCGGCAGCGTTGAGCTGACGGCTGATCACGAGACGTTGAATTTGGTTGGTGCCTTCGAAGATCGGCCCGCGGCGTCTGCGTGATCTTTGCTTCGCGCATGAAGCGCTCAACCCGGTATTCACGGGTGTAGCCATATCCGCCGAACACCTGGACGGCATCGGTGGTCACCTTCATCGCGGCATCGGTTGCCACCAATTTGGCGACTGACGCGCCGCGCGAATACGGCCGCCCGGCGTCGCGCCTCCGGGCGGCATCCAGATAGGTGGCGCGCGCCGAATCTGTCGCCGCCGCCATGTCGGCCAGTACGAATCCGAGCCCTTGATGGTCGATGATTTTGCGGCCGAACGCCGTGCACTCTTGCGCGTAACTCGCGGCGGCATCCAGCGCCGCCTGCGCGATGCCGACCGCAACCGCAGCGATGCCCAGGCGTCCGCTATCGAGCGCGCTGAACGCGATGTGCAGGCCTTGCCCTTCGTCGCTGATCCGGCGGTGGTCTCCCAACTCCACGTCGTCGTAGAAGGCCGTCGTCGTCGGCACGCCGTTGAGGCCCATCTTGTCCTCGGGCGGGCCAAAGGTCAGGCCTGCCACGCCACCGGGAACGAGGAAGCAGCTGATACCTCGTGATCCCGGTGCGGTACGGGCGAACAACGTGTAGAAGTCGGCGATGCCGCCGTGGGTGATCCACGCCTTCGTGCCGCTGATCCGGTAGCCGTTAGAGGTCTTCTCGGCCTGGCACCGCAATGCGGCCGCGTCAGACCCCCCGTCAGGCTCTGACAGGCTGTAGGCGCCGATCGTTTCACCGCCGAGCATCTCTGGCAACCACCGTTGACGCTGGTCGCCGGTGCCGAAGGTCAGCATCGGGTGGCAAGCGAGGCTGTGCACGCCGACCGCGACCGCGACCGCAGCCCAGCGTGCCGCTAACTCCTCTAAAACCTGCAGATACACCGCGAACGGTTGCTCACCGCCGCCCCATTCGGTCGGTTGGGGCAGGCTCAGCAGGCCGGCCTCTCCCAGGGTCTGGAAAATGCCGTCGGCATAGCTGTGCTCGCGTTCGTGACGATCCACGACGGGATCAAGGACCTTGTCCGCCACCTGCCGCACGAGATCGATAAGGTTGTGGGCCTCCGGTGTCGGCAGCGTTCGGTCGACGGCCACGGGCTCTCCTTCGCTTCAGGCAGACTGATGTCGAGCCGGTCGATGCCACAATACCGTTATATAAATATCGAATTTTATTCGCCGTCCGTCGACCACGCAGAGGGGAGCACAACGCGGTGCGAATCATCATCACCGGAGGCAACAGCGGAGTAGGTAAGGCCACGGCGAGGGCCATGGCCGCTGTCGGTCACGAGGTCGTGATCGCCTGCCGTTCCCTGCCCAAGGGGCGCGAAGCCGTCACGTCATTACCAGGCACTGTCGAGGTGAAGCAACTCGACCTCGCCGACTTGGCAAGCATCCGCAGGTTTGCCGAATCGATCGACTACACGGATGTGCTGGTCAACAACGCCGGCGTGCTCGGCCTACCTCTCACCAGGACAGCCGATGGTTTCGAAGCGCACATGGGCACCAACCACCTCGGTCACTTCGCGCTGACGTGCCTGCTGGGCGATCGGATCCGTAACCGGATCGTGTCAGTGGCGAGCAGCAATCACGCGCTGGCCCAGATTCACTTCGACGACTTGAACTGTCTTCGGCGACGCTACAGCCCTTTTGGGGCATACAACGAGTCGAAGCTGGCGAACATGCTGTTTGTCCATGAACTGGTGAACCGCGGACGTCGAGCCTATGCGTCTGACCCGGGTATGACTGCCACCGGCATCACCAAAGCTGGGTCGACACCACTGCGCTGGGCGGGCGAGGTGCTCGCGCCCAGGATTGCGCAAACCCCCGAGCAGGGTGCCCGGTCCACGATTGCGGCGATCGCGACCGATCTGCCCAACGGCACCTACATCGCCCCGCGCGGCCTGCTGCACCAGTGGGGTCGGCCCAAAGCGACTGCGGTGCGAGCCAAAGCGCGTGACTCCCAAGCCTCGCGCCGACTGTGGGAGGTTTCGGTCGAGCTCACCGGCTGTGATTGGTGAGGGTCACCGGTTGACTAGACGGGTGGGCCTGGTCGCGGTTGCGCTCAGGCCCACCCGCAGCCGATCCTGCGCCTAGCCGGCCAGGGCTGGTGTGCCCGCCGAAATGCGGGGGAAGTTGAGCAGGCGACGGGCGTTCTCCTCAACTATGAGCGAGCACTCGTCGTCGGGCACCTCGGCGAGCACTTCCGCGGCCCGCTTACGGGAGTTCGGCCAATTCGAATCCGAGTGCGGGAAGTCAATTTCCAGCGTGATCCGGTCGACACCGATCTGGTGGCGATTTTTCAGCCCGTGTTCGTCGTCGATGAAACAGCCCCAGAAATGCTTGCGGAAAAGATCCGAGGGCCGAGTGTCGAAATCGATGTTCTGGTAGTAACGGTGACGTTCCCACACGTAGTCAGATCGCTCCAAAATGTATGGTACCCAGCCGATTCCACCCTCGGCCAGCGAGAATTGCAGGTCAGGGAACTTCTGCAACTTGCCGGAGAACAACAGGTCGACGGTGGTCCACATCAGATTTGTCGAAAATAAGGCAGTGGCGACCGCGAACGGGGCGTCTGGAACGTTGAGTTTGCCCGGAATCGGTTTGACTGAGGAGAAGGAAAACCCAGGAACAAAGGAGCCGGAGCCAAAGTGCAGTGACACCGGCATCCGGGTTTCGCTGCACACCTGCCACAGCCCATCCCAGTGATCGGAGTGAAAGGACGGCAGATCGAGCGGCACCGGGCTGTCCGGGAAGGACACCGTCCGTGCGCCCTTTGCGGCCACACGCTCGGCCTCGGCGATAGTCGCCTCGATGTCCCAGACCGGCAGGATTGCCAGCGGCACGTAGCGCTCCGGTGCGGTGGCACACCACTCGTCGATGTAGAAATCGTTCCACGCCTTGACGCAGAGCAACGCAAGCTCCTTGTCGTCGGCCCGCTGGAAGGTGCCGCCGGCGAAGCCCGGGAACGACGGAAAGCACAATGCGGACTGCACGCCGTCTAGATCCATATCGGCGATGCGTGCAACCGGGTCATAGCAGCCCGGAATCATGTCCTCATAGCGCACAGGGTCCAAGCCCCATTCCTGCGGCGGCTTTCCCGCCACGGCGTTGAGCCCGATGGTGGGGAAGATCTGGCCGTCATAGCTCCACAGATGCATTTCGTCCTGCTCGACGATGCGTGGGCCATCTTCGCGGAATTTCTCCGGCAGGCGGTCCTGCCATACCCGTGGATGCTCGACAAGGTGATCGTCGACGGAGACGATCTGGTGTTCATCGCGAAGCGGCATCTCGCACCTTTCTGACACAATGTCTTGATTTCTGACGCTTTGTCTCAGAGTATATGACGCAGGCCACACGCGGAAAGCTAGAGGGGAGACACCGGTGCCACAACCCGCGCCACCGCCGCCCGACCGGGGCAAAAGTGAGGAGGACGATCACGACCTGCTCACCTTCGGGGAGGCGGGGGAGCGTCTGCGCATCGAGGTCGCAACCGCCCAACAACGGGTCGCAGAGCTCACCGAGCACGGCAGCGCCGCCGAATTGGACACAGCCAGACGCCGACTGGACGCGTTACGCGCGGCGGCATTACGAAATTCGGCGCAGCCCATCAACGACGCCAACTTCGAACGCTTCTTCGGGTATGCGGGCAAGGCCCGGCGCAATCCTTCCGGGCCGCACCCGAATCCCTAACCCACCCCGACCACCGCCTGGTTCATGATGTGAATGTCATGGTCAAACCTGAGAAGGTGCGCCGGGCCGGTTATGCGCCCACCAACGAGGTAGGCCGTCGGGGCCTGCACACGCGTGAATCCATCGTTCGCGGTGCCGCCCGCCTGTTCCTCGACCGCGGATTTCATGGCACGTCCATCGAAGCAATTGCCAAGGCAGCGGGTGGCTCGCGAGCCACGGTCTACCAATATTTCGAAGACAAGTCCGACATCTACCGTGAACTGGCTGCTCAGTGCGTTCCCGCGGTAGTCGAACACGCCGGTGAACTCAAGTCGCTCGGGCCCGATGCGACCGGGATCAGCAATCTGCACCGCTGGCTAGACAGATGGACTGCCCTCTACGACGAGCACGCGGTCGTGCTGCTGGCATTTCCTGGACTCGGCTTGTCGCCCGACATCGTGTCGGGCGCCGAAGATGTGTTGAACCGGTATCTCGAGGCCGTGTCATGCCGAGCGCGTGAGGCCAGTGTCGAGGGACTCGTACCCGAGGATGCCGCCGCCGCCGTCGTCCGGGTCGCCCACATGGTGAACCTGTACCGCTACCGCCGCATGTGGGGACTGCCGTCGGCAAGCGGGGTGACCGCATCACTGACGGTGGCGTTACAGCTGCTGTTGTTTCCGGACACGGCGCACACAGTGCTCGAGGTGGTGCGGGTGAATGCTGACCCGCCCGCGGTGGCGGATTGCGCGCGCCGGGCCGCGTTAGCGCCGGCGGAGCCGCCACCGTCGGTGTCGCCTATCCGCTCGGACATCGTCGCTGCCGGCTCGGCGCTATTCGCCGAGCGGGGCTATTACGCGGTCAGCATGGAAGACATCGCATCTGCCGCCAACGTCAGCAGGGCAACGCTGTACCGCCATTTCGGTACCAAGGGCGCCATCCTGTCCGAGCTCACCCAATGGGCACTGGTGGAAAGCGCTGGGCTGGCCGCCGACCTGCAACGGCTCGCGGGTCGTGGCGCCACCAGAGCATCAATGCACGCGTGGCTGGGCCACTACGTGCGCTTCCATCGCAGCTACGGAGCGGTCATCCAAACCTGGTACGACGGGGCACTGAACCGGCAACTGGCCGACGCCGTTAAAGCCTGTCTAGGACCATTTCAGCAAGCTGCAACCGCGTTGCTTGCCCGATCTGGCCTGCCCGAGGCCATCGACCTTCGGGTCGGCGCGGCGATCTTTCTCAGCGTCCTGGGCCGAATGACCGACATGACTATGGCGCGGCGGTCGACTGACAGCGATTACGACAGCGCCGATCTCATGTTGGTGGTTCTCACCCGGGCGCTGCGGCTGAATTTCGTCGACGACTGAATCGCGTTCCCGCTTCCCACGCTTCCGGCATGGCCACCGCGCCGCGGAGAAGACATTCCCGGGTACCACGAGCCGTGCCCGACGAGCGGCCACGCGTGCGGCCAATCCACCCCACGCCAAGACTGCATCCGATAAACTGTGACAGTCAACTGCCACATCAAGCGATGGGGAGCCAATGACCGCTCAAGGCCTGTCGGTGACATTCGCAACCCCCGCCGATCTCACAGCCGATCTGCTCACAGCTATTCTGCGACAAACGGATCCGAATGTGACCGTAGCTGATCTGACAATCCGGCGGACGTGGCAGGGCATTACTCGTAGCTGTACATCGATGTCGAATACGCCGAGCCTGACACCACACTGCCAACTCGTTTGTTCGTCAAGACCCAGCTGCCCAGCGTCCACGAGTTGCCGGACGGATACGGTGAGAGCCTGTCAGAAGGTGGCGGCGGGACCGTGCTCATCGATGACGAGACACGGTTTTATCGCGACCTTCGCCGCGACCTGGACGTCGAGACAATGGCTGGCTACTTCGCCGAACCATTGGATCGACCATCACAGTTCCTGATCCTAGGAGAAGACATCACCGTGCGTGAGGCGAAGGTGCCCGATGCGGTGGCAGAAATGTCGGTGGAGCAAGTTGACCAGCTGCTGCTCACGTTGAGCCGCTTGCACGCGACCTATTGGGGCAGTCCTCGCCTCACGGACTCCGGAGACTTGAGCCGGCTGCAGCATCCGGCGACGGGCCGATTCGCCGACTTTCTCCGCGTTGACGGATTCGCCCTGATCCGCATGCTGCTCGACTTGCCTCATAAGCAAGCGCTATTGCGGACCGCAGGCACGGACATCGACGGCATGGAAGCTTCGTTCTGGAGGCTGCAGAACGAAGTAGCGCGGCAGCCGATCACGTTGCTGCACGGTGACCCGCACCCCCGCAACACCTATGCCCTGCGGGACGGCCGCACGGGAGTCCTCGACTGGCGGCTCGTTAGGCGAGGATCGTGGTCAGACGACATTGGCTATGCACTCATCGCCGCGCTGCCACCCGAGGAGCGTCGCGCATACGAACGTGAATTGCTCGATAACTACCGTGGCCGACTGACGGACGCCGGTGTCGTATCGGTGCCCGACCCTGACTCAATGTGGTTGGCGTACCGGCAAAGCCCAGCCTGGGGCTTTTGCATGTGGGCGATCACACCACCAGATGTATTCGGTCGACATTGTCGAAGCCGTGATGGATCGCTTCGCGCCAGCATATTGCGATCTCGGCACCGCCGCGGCACTGCCATCCTGAGCGGTGTCATCACGACCAAGTCCGGTGATGCAGGCCCGCGGGCAGCAGACCGGCAAGAGTTGCCGCACGCACAGCGTGCGCGTTCTACGCTCACCGCACCCCAACCGGCCGATGGCACTCCCGTGAGCGGTGGTCAGGCCTACCTCGGAACGGGATCGCGAGGCAGGCCCAGAATGCGTTCGCCGACAAGGTTTCTGATGATTTCCGACGTCCCGCCGGCGATGGTTAAGCAGCGGCTGAACAGATAGTCGTGTGTGATCTCGTCGGCGCCACCGGTGAGCACCGCGGGTCGAGCGATGGTGAGTGCCAGTTCGGCGACTCGTTGGGCGTGTTCGGCGCCCACGAGCTTCACGATGTTTCCCTCCACCCCCGCGCCAGTATCGAAGACTGCCCGCGCTGCTTGGCGCATGTTCAGGGCGGCTATGCCGTGCGCCTCGATAAGCAGCGCGCCGACGTCACGCGCCAACCCGTTGTCACCGCCGCCGTGGGTCGACATCAGCTCGAGTAGGTGCTCAGCCTCCATGGTGACCGACCCACCACCGATGGACACCCGTTCGTTGCCCAGGGTGGCCATGGCCACCGCCCAACCCGCGTTGACGGCACCGACGACATCCTCGTCCGGCACGTAGACATCATCGAAAAACACTTCATTGAACAAGGTTTCGCCGGTGATCTCGGTGAGCGGTCGAATCGTTACTCCGGGGGCAGCAAGATCGATAATCATGGCGGTGATACCCTTGTGCTTGGATGCGGTCGGGTCAGTCCGGACCGTCGCCAAGCCTCGCTGGCAGTTCATCGCGTCGCTGGTCCACACCTTCTGTCCAGTGACCCACCAGCCGGCCTCGGCGCGCGCAGCCCGGGTTGTCACCGCCGCCGCATCCGACCCCGCGCCTGGTTCGCTAAAGAGCTGGCACCAGCGCAGATCGCCTTCAAGGCTGGGCCAGATCATCCGCTCGACCTGTTCGTCGGTCCCATGCTGAAGCAGGGTGGGAACCACCCATTCACCCAACCCGAGGCTCGGCTTGTCCAACCCGGCCAGCGTCTCCTCAATGACCAGTTGTTCGACTGAGTCCGCGGAGCGGCCATAAGGACGTGGCCAATGTGGTTGTAAGTAGCCACTTCTGGCCCATAGCCGCTGGCGACCTTCGTCATTCGTTTCGGCCAGCTCGGCCCGAAACTGCTGCGCTGCTTGGCGATAACCTACCGGCTCGGACGGCAGCTCGAGGGAATTGCGCCGGCGCAATCCGTCCTGTTGCATCCCGAACACGGCCTCCCGAAGCGCCTCCGGCCCGCCGTTGAGCATGTTCAGCACCGTGGCTCTTCTCAGGTACAGATGGGCGTCGTGCTCCCAGGTGTATCCGATACCACCGTGAATCTGGATGCTCTGCAAGGCGCCGCGCTGATAGGCGGGCAACGCGTGACCCGCGGCCATGGCCGTTGCCACCAGGGCTTCTTTTCCGCTCGCGCGCGCCGCGTCCCACACCATCGCGGTCGATAGCTCGGTGTCGATGAGCATGTTCGCGCAATGGTGTTTGACGGCTTGAAACGATCCGATAGGGCGGCCGAACTGCTCGCGGGTAAGTGCGTAGGTGGTGGCCATCTCGGTACAAGCGGCCAAGCCACCCGCCGCCTCGGCCGCACAAAGCAGGCGAAGAGCTCTATTACCCGATGCCGCGGCACCGGCGAAGAAGTCGGCGACCGATGATGATGACATCGACACCGCCACAACCGATCTCATTAACTGGTCGATACTGTCGGTGCGACGGGCAACCAGTGTGTCATCGGACTCGACGAGCAACAGATCATTGCCCGCCCACACCAGATAGAGGTCGGCGCCCGGCTCGGCGAGCCCCGCAGCGTCCTCAGACGAGACGTGGGCACCCACCACGGTGGCGTCGGGAGCCACCACAATTCCGGCGACGACATCTCCGGAAACCAGACCGGGCAACCAGCGTTGGCGCTGGGCGTCGGTGCCGGACTCCGTGATCACCGCCGCGGCAAGAACCGTCGGAAGGAAAGGGCCGCCGAGCGCGGCGCGTCCGAGCTGTTCTACAACGATGGCCAGCTCCGGCAGGCCATAGCCCTGGCCGCCGTCCTGCTCGGCCACATGCAAACCGAGCCATCCCGTTGATGCGATCTCGTTCCAGAGAGGTTCAGCAGTCCACCAGCGATCCGGGACAGCCGGATCCAGAAGTGCTCGCCGCGCAACGGCTAGACCGCCTCGGCTCGCAACAACGGATTTCGCGACGTCGGCGAGGTCGCGATGTTCTTCAGTTAGTGCGAGAGGCACGAGCTCGGCTCCTTTTTTCGCGTCGACTTCGGTGGCGCGCCCTTCACCACGCCTTTCCGTACTCCTCGCGATAAGTCACGGACGTTGCCGGGCGCCGGCGCGGCGCAGAGAGCCGACGCGCAGGAATTCCGAGATAGACTGCCGCCATCGGCATCACAGTCGCGGGAAGATTGGTCAGCTCACGCACCTGCTCGACGCCGAAGGTGGTCAGTCCGGTCGTCAGGCAGGCGCCGTAGCCCAAATCGGCGGCTGTCAGAAGGAAATTCTGCGCTGCTGGATAAATCGATGATCCCGCATAGATTTCGGGGACACGGTCATTGTCGGCACCGATGACCACCACGACCGGCGCGGCCGCGAATCCCCCGTGGGCCATGCCGTATTCGAAATCAGCGACGAGGAGCTTGTCGTTGACGCGCTGCTTCACAAAGTCGCCGCCCCCGGCGTTCCACGTCTCTGACCACCATGCCGCCAAGGCCGCACGCGTCCGTTGCTCGCGAACCACCACGAACACCCACGGCTGCGAATTCTCCGCACTTGGCGCGTGCACCGCAGCTTCAAGCATCGTCTCGATGTCGGCGTCAGAGACCACGCCGGCGGGATCAAAACGCCTGCAGGCGCGTTGGCGGCGAATGATCTCGCCGAGCTCGCTCACGCAGATTCCCTAACTGCCGCGCGTTGGGACTTGCCGCGAGGGATCCAGCCGGTTAAGGAGATGGTGGTCAGGTCGAGAGTCTCGCCCAGGGTTAAGCGTCCTGCGATCACGCGGGCCAGAAATTCCTGCATCACCTCGTTGGGATCTCTGTCCAGCTCGTAGATCACCATGTACCGGTGCGTCGGTGGTGGAAGCGTGGCCGGCAGGTCCTTGTCATCGGGCACCGTAACTTCCGACACTTCATACCGCTGTGCGGCAACGACTCCGGGTACGTTGAGCACCTGCGGTATGTGTGTGGTGTCGTACCACTCGTTGAAGCGGTCGTCCTCACCGGTGATCGGATTGGTCAGCACCACGAATACATTGTCGGCCACGTCTACGCGCGCTCCCTCTGCTCATCCCAACGCCTGGTATCGTGAACGACACACTATGACAGTGGACTGTCACAGTCAACGCGGTTCAGTCGGTGATGCCACCGGAAGCCGCCACGCAGCATCGGCGCCGCCGCGGAGAACCGGCCGGTGATCAGCCCAGCCGATGGTGTAGGCGCGGGCAGGTTCGATCACGCCATACGGCAAGCCGTCAGCCATGGACACCCGCATCGACCTCGATTTCCACACCACCAATCGAAGCCGTGAACTTCTCCCCGTCGCGCGCAACGACAGCGGGCCCGGGTATGCGATCAACCGAAACATGCTCGAGTCCTTGATCGTCGATTACGTAGGCATCCTCGAGGGTGACGCGGCCATCGCGGGTCCAGTAGCGGCTGAACCCGAAACCACATCCGGACGGCATGACGCCGCTGGCAATGACATGGCCGCGCCAGTCGCGCGGTGTGTCGGCGCCGCGGGGGCCCCGCGAGTGATCACGCCATACGTGACCGTTGAATGCGATCAGGTCGGAGTCAACAATGAGGTGCCCGTGTGCGTGGGCAAGCTGCTCGTAGTGTTCACGCGCCCAACTCTGCTCGGCCATTGCCGCGCCGGTGTCAGTGGCTGGCACGGCCTCGGCATCCCACACCGGTGTCACTGCTCTGACACGCAGATCGAGGTGCACTCGGGACTTCGGGTCATCTGTGAGCGCGCCGGTGCGCGTCGCATCGTAGGACGATCTGCAAGCAGAAGCCTTCAAAATTGAAGGCCATTCGACGAACGGCTCGACGCATTCGAACGCCAGGTTGGCCCCCGCCGGGCGGCACGACGGTGCGGTGCGGTGATAGGCCCACATGCTGAGCACGCCCCGATCGGCCGGCAGACCGATCAGAACGCGGTCCTCACACAATTCCCAGACGTTGGCGACAGTGCCGAGGTGCAGCCACATTCCAATGTCATTGACCAGATCGTAGGGGTGAACAACTGGTTTTCCGTCCACCCCGCTACGTCGGGACCGCTGCTCAACACTGCCTCCCGGGACGGGGGCAATCCCGAACTCAAATCGGCCGAGGTCATTGCCCGTCCTTTCTCATGCTCACCGAAGGTATAAGCGCACATCGTGTCGGAGCCGACACCGGCGACCGTCCGAGCGGGATCGTGCATTCCGCAATCAGCTGACTCCCGCCATCTGCTACCACCCATCGAAGTTAGCCGCCGCGGACGCCGGCATCGCATTGACGTGTGTCAGTCTACTGCCATAGTCTCACCGAGGAATTGACACTCAGGCGGTCCGAGACGTGGCTACTGGGCGGGCCGCACACCGAAAGGGCCGCCGCATGAAATTCGCCGTCGTCTTACCCAACTGCATGCACGTTGCCGCCGTCACCCAGGAGTGGGAATACGAGCTGTCGGGTAAAGACATCGCGACAGTGGCACAGACTGCTGAGCGACTGGGCTTTTCGACCCTGTTCCTGCCGGAACACTTCATCACCCCTAAGGCACACGTGGACCTATCCGGGAACCACTACTTCGATGCCACGACGGCTCAGGCCTTCATCGCCGGCGCCACGTCCACCATCACCATCGGATCGATGGTAACGATTCTGCCGCTGCACAATCCGGTGATCGCCGCGAAATCCCTTGCAACACTTGATTGGCTCAGCAATGGCCGCGCCCAGATGACGATCGGAGTTGGGTGGCTGCAAGAGGAGTACCGCGCTTTGGGGGTACCTTTCAACAAGCGCGGTCGAATCGCAGACGAGTCGCTCGAGGCGATGTTTGAGTTATGGCACGCTGACGAGCCCGAGTTCGGCGGCGAGTTTGTGAAGTTCTCCGACATTGTCTTCGGACCAAAGCCGGTCAGCAAGCCGCACCCGACCCTTTGGATGGGTGGGGATGCGGACGCGGTCCTGCGCCGAGCCGCAAGGTTCGGCGATGGCTGGGCGCCTTGGCTGACCAAACCTCAAGAGCTGCCGCAAAAGATGGAGTACCTTCGCGCCCAACCAGGGTTCGACGGCAGGCCATTCTCGTTGTTCTACAGTCTTGCCGTGTTGTCGATCGGCCAAGAACACGCAATCGTCGATGACAAAGAGGCCCAGTTCGGCCAAAACACCCAGCAGGTCATCGATAAGTGCGGCATGCTGGCCGAACTCGGGGTCACCGAGACATGGGTGAATCCACCGCCTCTCAACGACTTCGAGGCCTATCTCGATCATATGCGCTGGGTGGCTGACGAAGTCATGCCGAAGGTCGGCTGAGCGATCGGACTAGTCGAAGACCAGGGGCACCGCATCGAGACCCAGCGTTCCGGCCGGCCACGGTACCGCCGGAACGGCGCCGTCGGCCAACCGGTAGTCCGGTATCCGGCGGTGCCACTCTTCGAGAATGATGCGCAGCTCCAACCTGGCCAGATGCGACCCTAGACAACGGTGCGGACCGCGACCAAAAGCAAAGTGCGGCGGCCGCTTGTCGGTGTGGACGTTGTCGGCGTCCGGATACGACTCGGGATCGCGGTTCGCGCACCCATAGCTGATCAACACATCGGTGTCCTTAGACAGCTTGACGCCGGCGACTTCAACGTCTCCGGTGACCACACGCGGCGCAAAGGGCACCGGTGGGTCCACGCGAAGTTGCTCTTCTATGAAAAACGGGATGCGCGATGGGTCATCGATGAGCGCATGGCGCAGCGCGGTGTCCTGGGCTAGCCGCGTGAACGAGAACCCCAAGGCAGCGGTCACCGTGTCGAGCCCGGCGAGCACGAAAAGGAAACACAGGCCCAGGATTTCGTCATCAGTCATCCCGCCTTCGTCGTGGAGCGTGATGAGCTGCGACAGCAGGTCCTCATCCTCGGGATTGGCCCGGCGCTCGGCGATATGCTCACTCAAGTGGGTGAAAAGCTCCAATGCATGCTGCATGACTTCCGGTGTCGGCTCCGGGCTGGCGGGGTCAGTGAAAGCAAGGATGGATTCCTTCCATTGCACCAGCCGGTCACGGTCGGCCAGGGGCAGCCCGAACAGGGTCAAGAAGACTTGTGAAGGAAAGGGAGTAGCCAGATCTCCCACAAACTCACACTTGCCTCGTGCCTTGATCGCGTCGATCAATTCACCAGCTTGGCAGCGAAGTTCTTGCTCTCGCTCAGCCATTCGACGGGGACTGAAGAATGGATCGAGCAACCGTCGGAATCGGGTGTGGTCGGGCGGATCGATGGCGATCGGCACGATTGGAACCGGGCTTCCGAGCCGGTCGAAAGCCCTAGCCGACGAAAACACTTCTGGTCGTTTGGCAGCAAAGTCGACGGATTCAGCGCTGGTCATGACGACCTCACGGCGGCCTTGTACCACCGCGCCACGTTCCCGCAGCTCGCGCCACGCACGGGTGCGATCGACGGGAAACGGAAGGTCATCGATGCTGAAATCAGCGTTGGATACCTGTTGGGCCGCCTGACTCATTGCACACGAACCTCTCTGTTGGATCAACTATGACAGTCTTCTGTCATAGTTGGCGTTAGTATCGTCTCGAGCGGGCACTGGTGTCAACGATGCCCCCGTTCGGTCGGTGCGGCTCTACGTTCGTCGCAGCCGACGAAGACAAGGAGGAACGCCGATGGTTAGAGGCGACCGTTCACCGCGAGACGAACACGCAGCGCGAACGCGCAACAGGCTGCTAGAAACCGCCATGAGCCTGTTTAGCGCCCAAGGCTACGACCACACGACGACCGACGAGATCGCCGAAGCGGCCGGGGTCTCGCCACGAACGTTCTTTCGGTATTTCCCGACGAAGGAATCGGTGCTGTTCTCTGGTGAGTATGACTTCGTCGCGTCGTTCAGCGGCGTGTACCGGGCTCAGGACGAGGCGTTGTCGGACTACCAGGCGGTGGCCGAGTCGTTCGCGCTACTTGCGCCGGGCCTCAAGCGAATCCGCCAGCGCATCGCCCAATATCACGATGCGGTGGAATCGTCGCTCACGCTGCTGGGGCGGGAACGGCGCAACCACGACGACAACATCGCCACAATTGCCGCTGTGGTGGCGCAGCGACGCGGCCTGCCCGAGCCTGACGAGGAATGCCTCCTGCTCGCATCGGTCAGCATGCTGCTGCTGCAGCGAGCAATGGAGCGATGGCTTCTCACGCGAGGCGCGGGCCTCGATGATCTGATCCGCCAAGAATTCTCAGCACTACCAGCTCTGCTGCGCTGATGGCCAAACGGCTGCCCTGGCGCGCGGACGAGGCCGTCCGTTCAGGACAGTACATCGCGATCTTCGCGGACCGCCGATCGCACTTCACCTCGAGTCCAGAGACTAGGACCGCCGCGTGCGCCGATCGCTTGGCCGCCCGCGTCTGCAGTAGCCACAATTTGCCTCGCTCGACCGTGAATTCGATGTCCCGCAAGCCGGTATGCAGGCGTTCAAGCTGGCGCGCCGCACGTATCAGCTCGGGATGAACGTCGGGCAAGCGTTCGGCGAGCGCCGAGATAGGCTCGACGTCGGTAGTCCCAGACACGACGTTTTCGCCTTGCCTACAGCGCAGCCATTCACCAAACGGTGTCTCGGCACCGGTTCGCGGATCACGGGAGAACAGGACCCCGGTTCCGGAGTCGGTGTCATAGTTGCCGAAGACCGTGGCTTGAACGACGACACCAGTTCCTGCGATGTCGTCGAGACCGCGATGACGACGGTAGGTGACGGCGCGTTCTTTCCGCCAAGACCTAAACACCTCTTCGATCGCCTCACGTAGCTGGCGCTCCGGGTCATCGGGGATCGGACCTGATTCGTCGGCGAGCACGATGGTTCGATACATGCGGCAGAAGCGATCCCGGACGTCGGCAGCAAAGCGCGGCGAGAATTCCTTAGCCAACGACTTTTCTACGGAGTCATCGATGCCGAGGTTGAGCTCGGTGTCCAGCATGCCGGGCATCGACTGCGCGGCCCCGCTACGCGCGCTCACCAGCAGGGGATGTGGTCCTGCACCGAACGTGCGTGATGTTTCAGACTCGAGCCAACACATGCCGGCGCGGATGTCAGGCCAAATTTCGTCAATGGTGGCGGCGGAATCGGAGAACCAGCGCGCGCAGACGGCGGTGGTCAGACAGAATGCCGGAGCCACCGGCAGCCCTATGCGACGTATCGCATTGATGCCAAAGGCCTTTGCGCCCAGAACATCTGCTGTTTGATCACTGTGGCCGTCCAGCACGATGACGTCGGCACCCAAGGTGTCGAATCGCGATCCGGCGACCTA
Source organism: Mycobacterium sp. MUNTM1 (assembly GCF_054660795.1). Classification (NCBI taxonomy): domain Bacteria; kingdom Bacillati; phylum Actinomycetota; class Actinomycetes; order Mycobacteriales; family Mycobacteriaceae; genus Mycobacterium; species Mycobacterium sp. MUNTM1. The sequence continues at coordinate 4,627 of NZ_BAAGDE010000030.1, read as the reverse complement.
GGCCTAGCAGCGTCGCGCGCATCCAGTGGAATGGAGTCATCGCCGCGGCGCGGGTATGTTGTCGCGCCAACCCCGGAGTTGCTGCTGCTTTTTTCGGCCCAAGTCGTTACCACAATGACGCATTGAGGTCTCACCCGTCTCAGATATTCATGGAAGCCGTTATTGCGCAGACTCGTTGGTAAAGCGCGTTCTGCGATCGCCGATAGCACAGTGTTGACAATATGACAGCCTACTGACATATTGTCAGCGTTCCGATCCGCGCAGGCGCCATCAGCGCCGTGACACCGGAGTTGTGATGACTCGAGACGTGACTGCCGAAACAGACATCGTGGGGGATGGGTCGCCAAACGGGACCCCGAGACCGCCAGACGGGGACTGGTTGGGCACGCCGTATCTGGCATTCCAGCGCGCGGGCGCCTTCGCGGTATTGACACTCGATCGCCCCGCAGCACGAAACGCCATGACCCCTGCGATGTATTTCGGCATCCGCTATGCAATCTCGCGGGTGAATGCCGACGCGAATCTGGCCGGCTTGTTGATCACTGGGACCGGCGACGTATTCGCCCCCGGCGGGGACCTCGGTCAACGCGCTGAGGACAATTGGATGGACTTCGCTTCCACGATGGGCATGGATGTCACCCCTTTCGACACCCTGCGCCAGTCCGCCAAACCTGTCGTTGCCGCCGTGAACGGGCTGGCTCAGGGCGGAGGACTCCAAATTGCCATTTGCAGCGACGTGGCGGTCGTCAGTGAACGCGCGACGTTTCGCGTGCCCGAGCTTTATCGAGGCATAGCCGACACCTACTACAGCCACATGCTCGCCCGGCTGATCGGCCCGGTACGCACACGCGATTTAATGCTGACTGGGCGCACGTTGTCCGCCCAGGAGGCGGCCGACTGGGGCTTGGTCGCTCGAGTGGTGCCCCACGATGAATTGATGGCCCAAGCCCGCGAAGTTCTTGTGCACTGCTGTCGAACCGCGCCGCACGCACGCGCACTGGTGAAAGCCAGCTTGGATAACTACATGGGGCTCTACGACCGGATTGGGATGAAAGTCAGCCTGGATGGCTCAGAGGCTCGCGAAGGATTTCTGGCGTTTAAGGAAAGGCGTTCACCTGATTGGGTCCACCCTGACCTGCGGACCCAAGGTCGTCTCTAAAGAAATAAATAGGCATCTATATAGCTATTTTATTTTCGCCCGGTTAGAGTGAGCTTCGCTAGCAGCAATCGCGGCGAGCCGCTGACCGGACGGCGTTGGGTTGGGCAGCGAGATTTGCCATCAGGCAGACGCTTTGCGGGCGGAGTCGGCATGCCTCACAACGCGCCTGTGCTCGGATTGGGAGCCTAGGATTGACCGCCTTCATTCCAATGGGTCTTTGGGGTCGCATCGGGCGGTCACGTCGGATCACCTGCCGCAGTGCGGCGCGACACGATGCTGGCCAGACGAGTCGGGAATGCAGGTCAAGTTAAGGAGGCAGCATGGGTTCGATGGACGGACGCGTCGCGTTCATCACGGGTGCAGGTAAAGGGCAGGGCCGCTCGCATGCAGTGCGGTTGGCAGAAGAGGGCGCCGACATCGTCGGTGTCGATATTTGTCGACAGCTCGATGGCGTGCTTTATCCGCTGGCGACACCGGAGGACCTTGACGAGACCGCTCGCCTGGTAGAGAAGACCGGGCGACGAATGCTGGCCCGGCACGCCGATGTGAGGGATCGAAAGGCATTGCAGGAGGCATTCGACGGCGGTGTAGCAGAATTCGGCTACATCGACACCATCGTCGCGAACGCCGGGGTCCTTCTTAACCGCGTCGATGAGCCCGATCCCGTTGCCGCCTGGGAGCTCGGGATCGGCGTGATGCTTACCGGGGTGTGGAACACGCTGCAGATCGCAAGTGCGCACATGATCGAGTCAGAGCGCGGTGGCGCCATGGTCGTTACGAGTTCGATGGCCGGGCTCAAGGCGCTCACCGACGGAAGCGGCGGTGCAGATTCCTACGCAGCGGCCAAGATCGGCGTCACCGGCTTGGTACGCGCGTACGCACAGCGCCTTGCGCACAAGAACATCCGCGTCATGGCGATCGCGCCGACCGGCGTCAACACCACGATGATCGTGGAGAACCCAGGCCTGTTTGAAGTCATCGCTAAACACGAACATCTCGCCAAGGCAATGACCAACGCGCTGCCCGTCACAATTATCGAACCGGTGGACGTGTCCGAGACGGTGCTGTTCCTAGTCTCCGACGCCGGTCGGTATTACACCGGCACGACACTCATGCTCGATGCCGGCATGAACATGACTTAGCACCTCGCGGCCACAATCTGACACAGCGGTGCGACGCCGCGGCGCGTTGGCGCCAATGTGGCTATCCAGTCGCCCATGCCGATGCGGAAGATTGCACCGGTCGGTCGCCTGCTGCCGTCGGCTATCGATATAACCATCTATCTATTTTGATCAGCTAAAACACTGGACGATTCAGCCGCCACGTAGGTAACCTACACCCATGTCGAGCGCAGCGTGGCCAGCTCTTGACTAATCTTCTTGCGATCCGAGATGCGCCATGCGTCGAGCGGCGAGTAGTCCAAAGATGCAGATCGGCAATGATATTCGTCGCCTAACGCTACGCGTCGTGTCCAGTTCTCGCGCCGTCTGGCGGCTCAAAGGAGGAGTTGCACATGCAGCACGGTCTGCCGCGCCTGCCCGCCTTAGTGGTTGTTATCGGGGGCGCACTGATGGGGATCCCCGCCGCGCACGCAGATAACGACAACAACACGCTGATACCGAACAACAAGCGGCTCAACGATGGCGTTGTCGCCAACGTCTTCACCGTGCAACACCAGGCGGGGTGCGGAAACGATGTGAGGATTAACCCGCAATTGCAGCTCGCTGCGCAGCGGCACACTGAAGATGTGCTGAACAACCGTGCTCTCGATGGTGACGTGGGCTCGGATGGATCCACCCCACAGGATCGCGCTGGCGCGGCGGGCTTTCACGGTCCGGTGGCAGAAACAGTGGCGATCAACCAGTCGATCGCGATCAGCGGCAACGACTTGATCAACCGGTGGTATCACGACCCGGCCGACTTCACGATAATGTCCAACTGCGCCAACAGCCAGATGGGGGTTTGGTCGCTGAACAGTCCGGATCGCACCGTCGTGGTGGCGGTTTACGGCCAGCCGCAAGGAACTCCGGGACATCCGCCCGCGAGCACTGAAGGCCAGAACATTCCGATGGATCCCACTCCTGACTACGACGCCAGCGACGAACTCGAGTTCGGCATCAACTGGCTGCCCTGGATTCTGCGAGGAGTCTATCCACCGCCGGGCAACCCGCCGCAGTAGCTGGCTGACTGGGCGGCCACGAGCGCAAACGTGCAGTCATCGAGCGATCCAGGCACCGCGCGAGCCTGACACCACGCCAACCAACTAAATGTATTACTTTATGTCCCTAGCCCGGTCTTCGAGGAAGCAATGTGAACCGTTTAGGTCAAATCGGCTGGATGGTTGCCGCGATCGGTGCAGTCGCCGTAGCGAGCGCTTCGATCGCGAGCGCCGATGACCCGGCTTACCTGCTCAACGTCACGGTTCGGCCCGGGTATCACTTCGCCAATGCCGACCAGGCCCTGGCCTACGGGCACGGCATCTGCCAGAAGATCGCCGCAGGTGAAGGCTATGCCAGCATCGTGGGCGACATCAAAACGGATTTGAGCACCTCTGACGAATACCAGGCGACATATCTGATATCACAGGCGGCCCAGGAGCTGTGCCCGAACCTGATCTGGCAACTGAGAAACTCGGCGACCAATTACCTTCCGTCGCCGGCCTGAGTGCGGATCCCGGCGGTTTTAGGCTGGCCCCGTCCGTGACCAAGGCATGTCCGACCGATGTTTGGCTCCAACCGATGTGGGTCGCAGGCCGAGCGCCGCAGCTCGCACCGGCCTCCTAACACGCAACCTGCATCGTGAAGGTGTCCACCGTTCTCAAGGCTGGATCGTTCTGATTGAAGCCCTCGGCGCTGCCGCGAATAATGTAGGTATAACCGTTCATCGTTGTCTGCGCCGCGCCTTGAATCCCTTGCGCGTAACTGCCTGTGAACCCAGCCAGACCGTGGAAGGTCACCGACTTCGCGGTGAGTGCTTTTTCGTTGGAGACAGAGGCTTTCGCGCCAGAGGTATCGTCACCGGCCGTGATCATGGTCAGTGACCCGATCGGCAGGCACTGCACCGCGTGAGTCTCCGGCAGCGCTTGGTTGTTGATCATCACTCGAGCCGTTCCAGGCGGCAGCGTTTCCGGTGAGGGTGCCGCGCGCGTCCCCGTCGAGCATGCGCCGACACTGGCAGTTACCAGTACCACTGCGAGCGCATTGCGAAACCCGTTGTCCAACAGCGGATACCGATTCACCGAGTCGCCTTCCAATTCACGCCACGTAGCTGGCCAAACACCGCAGCAGCCCGGGTTGCTGAGCGAGGCACAGATCAGTTGGTCGAGACAACGGTATCCAATTTGTGCTGGTTGCCACCAGACATCCGCGATAAATATCCGACGACAGGCTGATGCGGGCGAGCGGGCGGGGATCGGCGCTCCGGGAGCATACTTCGCAGACCGGGCTGGTTGGCGCGTTGCACGCAGGG